>JARRKK010000012.1:0-22794 GCA_037388105.1 Ignavibacteriaceae bacterium
ATTAAGTCCAAAGTTATCTGTGAAAGTAGTATCCTGCCTCATATTTATATTTACAAGACCTCCACCATTTGGATCAACCAGATAGAAATTTCCTTGAGGTGGAAACTTGTTGGAACTCCAACTAAATGATACTGGTTCACAGCCTGTTGTTGGTTGATAATGAACATCCCAGATTAAGCTACCATCCGTGTTGGTAGCTCTGATATCTTTTATCAAATCTTCACCACAGTTTTTAAATCTACTGTCATATTCGGATGAGGAAGGTTGGGACGATGCCAGTATATCATAGGTGGAATCAAAACAATCAGTTGCATTTGAGTTTGTACCAAACTTCAATATGTTGGAATTACTACAATTGTCCTGGACGAGAAAATCTACCGTAAAGTCATTTTGATTTATAGATTGATAAATCGTAAAATAATTGTCTGAAAAATCAAACAAACCTGAGTCAATTTCACTTGTGATCTTGATGGTATAATCAGAACCAGGAGTAGTACCTGCTGGTATATCCCAGTTATAAAGTCCGTCACTGGGAGTGGAGACAGTTATTTCAGAATCAAAAAAATCACCTTTAAATAACTCTATCTTTACATTTTCAGAAATATTATCGTTCCAGGCAATTGAGTATTGAGTGCCAGCCTCCCAGTTTTCACTTCCATTCGGAGCAGTTAAAATTATTGAAGGTACTGGCGATGAAATGGTAAAATCGGCATTGGAAAAATCAAAATCAGTTGAATCATTGCTGTGAATTATTTTGATTCTGTAATCGGTACCGAAATCAAGATCGGTGGGAATATCCCAGTCTTTAGAGCCATCAGCTCTCTCGTTTACAAATATTTCTCTTTCAAAAACCCCACCCTTCCAAAGCTCAAAATTTGCCACCAAATCAGCATCGGGAATATTATCGTTCCATTTAATTTGTTGAAACGATCCGGTTTCCCAGTTTTCACCACCGTTAGGGACAGTAATTTCAAATGATGCAATGGAAAAGTATTCATCTGAAAAATCATACACACTAGTATCATTAACCATTGATATTTTTATTTTATAATCTAAACCAATAGGTGTTGAATCAGGGATAACCCAATTTGTGGTACCATCACTAGAGGTTGAGGGTTTGATATCGGAATGTAATAAACCAGCTTTATATAAATCTATTTTAACCTCTTCCAAAAATGTATCATACCAATTAATTTGATGATTTAGTCCCCGGGTCCATTTCTCACCACCATTCGGTACAGTTAAAGTCACTGAAGTAATTGTATCTCCTTTTGACCATGTGTCTATTAAAACACCACTGGTATTATAAAATTTAGAAGTTAATGTGCTATCAGTTGCTTCCATTAACATTGCTCCAAAATCATCGTTATACCTTATAAGTGAATAATCGGTTAGTATTGTACCGAATCCTCTAAGACTTCGCCCCCCACTCCCATTCACAAAATAGGTTAAACCATCAACTAACAAACGCTCATAGTTGTGATCGTGTCCACTCAGAATCGCATCTGCGCCCCACTGTAAAAAATCCCATCTCATTGATGAGGAACTTCCGTGCTGTCCGGAAGAATATGGTGGACGATGAAAATATACTATCTTCCAATGTGAATGATTTTGTTCACAATTTATCATTTGTGTTTCTAACCACAACTGTTGAGGAGAAAGATCAGTTTCACTATCTATCACAAAGAAATGCACATTATCAATTACGTAGTCGTAGTAATTTTCATTACCAGAAGAATTGCCACTTATTCCGGGTAAAGTAAAATAATCCAGGTATGCATTTATTCCATCGCCATCACTGTAATCGTGATTGCCCAGTGAAGGAAAAAACTTATTAATTGGACTGCCAATTCCATAAGAGCCAACATAATTACTAATCCAATCAGCAAAATATTTTCCGATGTTTTCATCAATCGGAGTTGAACCGTAACTATTATCTCCTACAGTTATAATAAAGTCGACATTCCAGCTATTAACCAAATCGGCCACAGCCTGTTCATCCGCATTGTCATCCCCGAAATCACCTATTACAGCAAATTTTGTTTGTGCGAAAGAAGATGTAAAGATTAATATTATGAATGCCGATAATTGAGAGAAGTATGATAATTTTTTAATACTCATATTTTCGTAAAATTTGTTGGGTTATTTATGATGTCTTAAATATTTTCGTGCGATAAAAAATAGACTCGTACTCAAATAAAATTGATGAATTGTTAATAATTATGAATAGGTATTTTCATCAAATAATTAGATTATAAGCAGATAAAACGTTTACAATTGTAAAGGATCAAATTGAATAGCAAAAAACATTACGATTTTGCATAAAAACATGTCTTTCTCTCAATTTTTATGCCTTTTTAGCAGTTTTTGAATTTGGTGTTATTAAATACATTTGGTACATAAATAGATTCAAATTAAGATATTACGTGCAATTTGATGGTTAGCTATAAAGATCATCGGAATATATTACGATTCAAAATAGTGATAATTAAATCTCTAAAGGAATGTTAATGCGATTCGATTTTAATTTCAAAATATTCCACAAAGTGAAATTAATTAGACGGGTACTATAGGGGTAATTTAAATGAATTGGTTCGGCTATGATTTGAGAGTAAATACGATATATCGGTCATTTTAAAAATAGTTGAAAAATAAGCAGTGTAATTTAAATTGTTACCTGTAACCCAAACACAATAGTTCTTCTTCCAAAATAGCTATCAACCACCAATCTTCTTGAATAATCCTTATTATAGCTATATCCGAAAATGTTATTTATATCAAGTATGTTTAAGGCCTCAACAAATAACACTGTGAAGTAATTGTTAAATAATTGAGTCAAGTAAGTAAAACGAACGTCAAGCCGCTGGTAGGTCGGTTGGCGTTCAGAATTATTTTCTCCATAGTGAGGTTCGTATATATCCAGATCAGGAATGTAGTCTGCGCTAACAACCGGAGTGAATGGTCTCCCAGTAGCATATTTATAGTTTATTCCAATCTGCAGAGAACGGGAAAGATTATATTTTGCAATCAAAGTGAAGTTATGTGTGATATCAAAAGTACTGGATGTCAGTCCTTCAAAATCCATCCACTTTCGTTTTGTATTTATAAAACCATAAGATATCCAACCATCTATAATTCCAAACAAATCACCCTTTACCATAATATCTAATCCCTGGGCAAAACCATAGCCGTTGTTATTATAGTTGAGTTGTACATCTTTAAGAGGGAGGTTAGCATATTCTTTATGGTATAATTCAATTCTGGCACTTGAGAGATTGTTTAATTTGTAATCCAATGAAACAATGTAGTGGGTTGCATTCATGGCTATTAAATTTGGATTGCCGTCTGAAACGGAATATAACCTTGGATCAGGATGCTGATGAAATATTCCCCAACCAAGATTAAATGTTAGATCCTCTGTTAACTTGTAACCGATCCCTGCGCGTGGGTCAATCCAGTTAAGTGACAAAGATGAAACAAAATCTATACGTATTCCGGCAATCAGAAACAATCCATTCACTCCATACAGGTTGAATAACTCTGCTTCAGCGTAATTGCCTATCCTGGAAACATTAAAGTTTGCATTTATCAATTCACCTTCAGCTTCATTACGAATATCATAATCCTCTCTGGGAATAACCCCTTTAAAGTGAGCATTGCGGTATTCCCATTCACCGCCAATTAAGAGTTTTACATTGGAGGATAGTATTGTTTCTGTATCTACTCGTAATTTTAATCCGTAATCTTTCCTCTTGATATCAAGTATACCCAGCTTCCAGTTGCTATCGTAATATGTTTTGGATAGACTTGCTTTAATTACAGTATTGGAAAATAGTACATCGGTTAATTGAAGATTAAAAATATTATTTGTTGAAGTCCCATTAAATTCATCTATATATCCCGGCAATTGTACATTAACACCTTGCTTATCATTGGCAATTGAAACAAAGAACTTTATCCTTCCAGTCTGGGAATAATTATAAATTAAACTTGCATTCGCATCAGAAGAAACAGGCAGAACAGTAAAATTATCCATTCCGCCATTTACCCAGAAGATGGGTTTTGTGTAACTTTGTCTTCCGCTGAATCTTAATCCAAGTTTAGAGTAACTCATCGGTATTTGTCCTGATATTTCAGCACTTGCAAGTGATAAACCAACCAGGAACCGTTGAATATCAGGCTCATTCTTTGTCTCGAGATCAAGCACTCCGGAAAGAGCATTACCGTATCTGGTTGAGAAACCTCCACTGGAAAAATACATTCCTCTGATTGACTGAGTATTGATATTAGAGAATAATCCACCATACGCTGACTCATAAGTAAAGGGATGATAAAGTGAAGCCTGATCCAGAAGGATGATTGTTTCATTTGGATCACCGCCACGAATATATAGCTCGGCACTTTCTGATACTTGAGTATATCCTGGTAATGTTTTTAAGGATTGAAAAATATCAGCAGCTCCACCTGGTGTTGTAATTACATCCATTGATGTCATCACCACTCCGTTATTTTCAGCTGTACCGTAAGAACTTGCAGTTACAATAACTTCATTGGTAATTATAATACTACTTTCAAGTATTAGATGTATTGAGATGTTTGAAAGAGTATCTAACAGAATTGTTTTTTGTAGTTTTTCAAATCCTATAATACTCGCCACCAATTCTATTTCACCAAACTGAGTTGTAATGAAAGAGAAACTCCCGTCCTCACTGCTCATTGATCCATCAAAAGAATCAATTATAAACACATTCACATATGCAAGTGGGTTACCCTCTCCGTCAGTTACTTTGCCTTTAATCTCCGTTTGAGCAAAGCATCTAACAGTTAAGAATAGTACTGTTACTAATAGCAATGCAACTCTCAGCAAATACGGAAGTTTCATTGTTGTGTTCTATCACTCCTTAAAGTTATTGTGATGTTATTTTTTCTTCAGCAGCAGGAAGAAGACTGTTCTTAACCAAAGAAAATTTAGGTTCAATTTGTAAAGCTTTGTTATAAACAGATATTGCAGCCTCATAGTCACCAAGCCATAGATATGTTTTCCCTAACCATGCTAATGCATCGAGATATCCCCATGTTATTTTAGTACTGCTATTATCTGTACTTTCGAAAATCAATATAACTTCCTTGAAATAATCCAACGCTTCATCCTTACTGCCGCCGAAGAATTCAGGAGTGTTAAATTTTGAAATACCTTTTTGCAGCACTACCCGTGGGTTATTGGGTGCAATCTCCATAGCTTCAGAAGTAAGTGCAACATTCTGTGAACCTTTGGATGGTCCTAAACTTGGATCCAGCACTACTTCTATTCCATAGACAGTACCAAGTAAGGAAATCGCTTCTGCATTTGAATCATTAGTTCTGATGATCGATTTTAACAGTTTTGTAGCTGAATCAAGACAATTTTCTAACTTTTGCTTGTCCTTCATCTGCATGTAGTAAACAGCTAGTTTGTAGTCTGTATAAGCAAGGAGATAACTACTTAAATAATCATCTTTATCTGCAGCGAGTGCTCGTTCAAATAATCCTCTTGCTTTCAAATACGATGTTAGATCAAACTCTACATCTGCTTTGTAAAGCAATTTATTACCTTCCTCTAGCAATGCATCAACAGGTTGCGCATAGCCAAGTGAAACAATTGCTAACCAGAAGAATGCGATAGTCAGAATTGCTTTTTTCATTTTATTTTCCTTTTGTTTGTGATAAAAGAACTTTGAAAAACAAAGTATATAATTAAATTTTTTTATTTTCTTATAAGTTTCTCTAAACGGTCAACATAGATTTCGAATGCTTTTCTCCCCTTTTGTGTTAACATATAACGGGATACAGGTTTTCTATTTTCAAATGATTTGCTAACAGCGATGTAACCAGCATCTTCAAGTTTCTTTAAATGAGTACTTAAGTTTCCGTCCGTAGCATTCACTTTTTCCTTCAAGAAAGTAAATTCACTCACGTCCACAGTAATTAGCACAGCCATAATAGCAAGTCTGATTCGAGAATGAATTATTTCGTCTAATTGTTGATAATTGAATTCTGTCATTATTAAACTGTTGTAAGTTCTCTTTTCGATTCTTTATAAAGTAGTATACCCGGAATTGTTTGCAGGAAGATCATCATCCCGGTCATGATTAATAGTGTTTCGAGGTTTTGTAAGTAAAACATCAAAAGTGCTCCAAGCCACCATCCTATTGAGAGCAATGAAACCCATTTTTTTCCATGAATAACGCCTGTTATGAGGTAGCCAATTCCAAGCACCACAGATATAATAGGGCTAATAAATACCCCATTGTATGCGTTTGTCAAACTACCTGCAAATCCAAGTATTGTCATTGCCACACCGCAGCTAATCCATACAGAACCAAGTATTCTTGCAGCAAATGTGCTTGTTGCTCTCTTTTTCTTTGCTTTAAGTTCAACAGCCATAGTACCAATCCATCCCAAAGCAATAAGTACTGGCCAAAACCATCCGAAATTTATACCCCAATCTCCGGCAACTTTTAAATATGTTATAAGCATTCCAAATGAAATCAAGATTCCCCAGAATATAAAACTCTTACCGTCATCGCAAATAATTCTACGGCTGTCTTCCATCACCTTCTTAATAAAGGCAAGTTCCTGATGTGCATTTAATTCTGTCATTTTAACCTCTTTACTAAAGTACTTTGAAATTCAAAGTAAATATAATTTATTTTTCTACTTTTGTCAAGTAAAAAATATTAATGCTTAGAAAACGAATTGTTTTTAATCATTTTATCCTGATGAAATCCAATCTTTCCAAACTTCGGGCCTGTATCCCACAGTTACTAATATTCCGTTTCTTACAATTGGGGTTTTAAATAGAAGTGGATCAACAAGTAATTCTTCTTCAGGATCGTAAACCATACGTTCCAAATTTCTCTTTTTGAATTGTTTACTCTTCTTATTAAATAATTCATCAATACTAACTGCATGTTTTATATTCTCCAGTTCTCCTTTATAGACTCCTTTTTCATTAAGATCTCTGAAATGGTATTGAATCCTTCTTTCCTTAAAAAAACGTTCCGCTTTTTGTGTGTCTTTACATTTCTTTGTCCCAAATATTTGAATGTTCATTTTACAGTCCTCTTAAAAACCTTTCAATATTATCTAATAAAAACTATTTTACTGCATAGTTAATAAATAAATGAAATATATGAAAAACACATTTACTCTATTGTTTGCAATTAGTTTGATAAACATTTCTTATACTCAATCTCTCCCTATCTTTTTAGATGGAAAAACAGATGACTGGAATATACCCGTACCAACTTACGTTGATGATTTACAAGATGGAAATTTATTTGATTTCAGATATTTCTCAGTTACAAATGATGAAGAATTTTTATTTATAAAATTAGATTTATCGCCGGAAATGAAGTTATTGGAAAACAATCTCATTTCATTGTTTATCGATGGAGATAACAATGGTGGCACTGGTGTTCTGGTAAACGGCATTGGAGCAGAACTGAAGTGGGATTTTGGATTGCGGTCAGGTCAATTTTATAAGAATGGAACCACCAATATAGGTTTTGCGAACATTCAGTATCGCAGTCTGCCTACTGTTACCGATACTACTTATGAAATTGCAATTGGAAGAACAGTAACACCAAACGGCTCAGACCCGCTATTTTCTTCATCTTCTATTAAAATATATTTTAGGGATAATTCTAATAACGGTGATTGGATGCCGAATATTGGTGAAGTGTTTGAATATACATTTGATGATACTCCAACTCCACAAGTCGATTTGATAGAAATTAACAGGGAGAACCCTGCTTATATAAGAGTAATGGATTACAACGTGTTAAATGATGGACTAACTGATCCGGGCAGACAAGAATACTTTACAAGAATACTGCAATCTGTCCAACCTGATATTATAGGTTTTAATGAATTATGGAACTCTACTGCTTCCCAGATTCAAACATTATTGGATAATATTTTACCTTTACAAAATAATGCAAGCTGGAATACTGTTAAATTAGATGGTGGAAATGTTACCGCATCAAAGTATCCTATTATTCAAAGCTGGTTGGTATTTCCCGGACAGAGAATAACAGCTTCATTAATTGATCTGCCAGTAGAATTAGAACATGATATTATGGTAATAAATGCTCACTTTAGTTGTTGTGCTGCCGATGAGAATAGACAGCAGCAGGCAGATGCAACAATTGCATTTATACTTGATGCAAAAAGTCAGGGAGGAAATATCGATTTGCCGTTAAGTACACCGTTTATGATTATGGGGGACTTAAACCTTGTTGGATTGAGGCAGCAATTAATTACTCTTGTTACAGGTGAAATAGTAAATACACAATTATTTGGTAATGGGGCTCCACCCGATTGGGATAAAACGGATCTTGAAGATAAAATAGCTCAGCAATCGGATAAACGTACTGCATACACATGGAGAGACGATAATAATTCTTTTCCCCCGGGAAGATTAGATTACCAAATATATTCCAACAGTGTATTGAACTTGCAAAAAGCGTTTGTAATTCAAACAGAAGTTATGAGTACAGACAGACTTGCCAAATATGGACTGCAGCAATTCGATACTAAAAATGCATCTGACCATTTGCCTAAAGTATCCGATTACAATTTGCAAAATACCACCAATTCAACTGATAATCATAATCCAATAGATTTCAATCTTGAGCAGAATTATCCTAATCCATTCAATCCTAACACGAAGATAAAATATAGTGTCTCGGAACAAAGTTTTGTTACAATGAATGTTTACGATGTTTTGGGAAATGAAGTTGCAACTTTAGTTAATGAATACAGACCAACAGGAATTTATGAAGTAGAATTTGAAGCAACTAGTTTATCAAGTGGAGTTTATTTTTATAAGCTTCAAGCTGGCGAATATGTCGTAACTAAAAAAATGATTTTAATGCGTTAATACTAAGTGCTATCACGTAGGCTTCTTCTTAATAAAAATGCGATGAACGAACTGGGGTATGGTCATTAAAAGAAACTTCTCACATTCATAAATCTTTAACGATGAAAGTTATACTTCTTCTATTTTACCTGATTATCCTAAGTGGATCCATTAGTGCTCAGGTTTCGCCTGAAACTGTTGCTCAACTAACATTACTAAATCCAAACGGATATGAAACTATTTCACAAGGTAAACAATATCCAGTTTCATGGTCCTTCACCGGTAAGTTTAATTCTTTTAACATTGATATCTCAAAAGATGGTGGTATAAACTGGACTAATATTGTCGAAGATTTACCCGGAGATCAATACCAATATGAATGGAAAACGTGGAAGATATTATCAGGAAATTGTAGGATAAGAATATCGGGCATTTCCTCCCAACAAGAAATTATTCAGGATAATAGTGATTTTGATTTTACAATAGTTTGGCCAAATTTATTCTTTGATGACTTCTCATATACTGACAATAGCGATTCGAAAATAAAGAAAAGAGGATGGGAAATAGTTGACCGTAATACATCCCCACCTTGTCGTGAATCTGCATATAGGAAAGAAATGGTTAGTTTTGAGAAAGATTTGGATTTGATATTGAAAGAACTTTTCTACCCTCGCATAGTATTAAAGATCGAACTGAAGCGGGTTGGAAGAAGATAGATTTTGTTCGGGGTAATGGAAATAGTAACCAGCCAATTGGTTATGAATTTACAGACAGCTCAATTAGGAGTACCGGAGTCTATTCATATCGCTTAAAACAGATTGACCTTAACGGCTCTACCGAATATTCAGATGAAATTGAGGTTAATTTTTTAATACCCACTATTACCGGATTGAAACAAAATTATCCAAATCCTTTTAATCCTGTTACCAGGATAAAATACTCAATTTCGGAAGCAGGTCCGGTTCGAATTACCGTTCATAATATTATCGGGGAAGAGTTAGCTCTGTTGGTGAATGAGCATAAGACGACAGGAAATTTTGAAGTTGAAATTAACGCTAGTAATTTGCCAAGCGGAGTTTACTTCTATAAATTGGAAACAGAAAAAATTGTTGATGTTAAAAAGTTCATTCTTCTAAAGTAGAGAATAATATTTTTTCTGAATTTCAATAAATATTAATTGCCTATGACATAATCCTTGTCAAGTAAAATCATATCGCTTAATTGATATAATAAATAATGACCAAACATTATTTATACAAAATTTTGTTGAGTATATAGCATTTCAATAGAAGGGATCAATGAGATTAGCAATATTAGTAACGATTACTCTTACACTTTGTCTTAAAACAAACATATATGGGCAGTTCGTTTTGTACAACGCTTTCCCGAACATTAACTACGTTGATCCGGTTGGGCTGCAGAATTCCGGAGATAATACAAATAGAATATTTGTAATAGAGCGAGCTGGTAGAATAAAAGTCTTTCCTAATTCACCAACTGTACAATCATCCAAAACTTTTCTCGATATAACAGATAGAGTATCAGCCGGCAATGAAATGGGGTTGCTTGGTTTAGTCTTTCATCCTGATTATGGAGATAGCGGATATTTCTATGTCAATTACACAACATCAAGTCCACAAACTACAAGGATTTCCAGGTTTAAGGTCTCTTCAACAAACCCGGATTCAGCGGATAAAAACAGTGAGCTTATTCTATTATCTTTCAACCAACCTTTCTCAAATCACAATGGTGGCTGGCTCGGATTCGGGCCAAATGATGGATATCTTTATATAGGTGTTGGGGACGGAGGTGGCTCCGGGGATACTCAAAACAATGCACAAAACCTTACAAATTTGCTTGGAAGTATTTTACGTATCGATGTTGATAACCAGGATGCTGGATTACAGTATGCTATACCGCCGGATAATCCATTTGTTGATAGTACAAGAAATGAGGAGAAGGAAATTTATGCCTGGGGATTGAGAAATCCGTGGCGGAGCAGTTTCGATCCCGTAACGGGCTGGTTATGGACTGGTGATGTTGGTCAGAATATCTGGGAAGAGATTGATATAATTGAAAATGGGAAAAATTATGGATGGCGTTGTTATGAAGGTAATCACAATTACAATATAACCGGGTGTGATTATCCTGAATATATTTTCCCTATCTGGGAATACAGCCATGGATCGGGTTGCTCGATAACAGGTGGATATGTTTATAGAGGAACAAATGTTCCGGAGCTGATGGGAAAATATATTTATTCTGATTACTGCAGCAGTACAATATGGTCATTGGAATACGATGGTATAAACCCACCGAATAATCAATCATTAGCAACTGCACAAGGATCCGTTACTTCGTTTGGTGTGGATGAAAACGAAGAGTTATTTGTCATTACTTTCAGTCCGAATAGAATTTATACATTTACACCAACAATACCTGTTGAGCTTAAACTCTTTTCAGGAACAAATTTAAATGGAAATGTAACCCTCGATTGGACAACAGCAACAGAAACAAACAATTATGGGTTTGAAGTACAAAAGAGAACCCCCCATAGTCCCCCCTCTGATAAAGGGGGGAAACAGGGGGGTTGGGAGAAGATCGGATTCGTGGAAGGTAACGGGACTACAACTGAAGAACAGCATTACTCATATAAAGATATGAATATAGAAGCAGGGAGACTGCAATACAGGTTAAAACAAATAGATTTCGATGGTGGATTTAAATACTCAAATGCAATAGAAGTTGAAACTAATGTACCGTTAATATTTGCTTTGGGACAGAACTACCCAAATCCATTCAATCCATCTACTTTAATTAAATACAGTGTTCCTGAACGTGGTTTTGTTAAGTTCTCTATTTACAATTTAATTGGTGAGGAAATTAGTGTGCTTGTAGAAAATGAAGTTGCTGCAGGATTTCATGAAGTTACATTTAATTCCTCGAACTTGCCAAGCGGCACGTACTTTTACAGATTTCAATCCGGAAATTATTTCGAAACTAAGAAGATGGTTTTATTGAAATAAATTTAGCCGATCTTAATCTCATTTTTACCTCCAAGATAAGAGTGGCATCGGATATGCTTATAGAAGACTGATTGTCACAATTTGTATTCATAAATCACTAATTCAATTGAATTAATAATTTTTATTATTTAGGTTAATTGTTGTAGAAACATTTTATTTTACAGTTTCTATGCTGTTCGATTCCTATACCGTTTTATTGAGATAAATTCTGGGGTAAAAAATGAAAACGAGCAAGTTACTTCTGGGAGATGAAGCTCTTGCACTTGCTGCCTGCGATGCCGGAGTAAAAGCCTTCTATGGTTATCCCGGTACACCTTCCACTGAAATATTTGAAGCCGGTGAAAAGTATATTAAATTCCTCAATGATGGCCGTGTTGCGGAATGGGCTGCAAATGAAAAAGTAGCTTATGAATTTGCATTGGGGACCAGTTACACTGGTTATCGCTCTGTAGTTACAATGAAACATGTTGGATTAAATGTTGCGTTCGATGCATTTATTAATTCGGCAATAACCGGGATACAAGGTGGATTGATTGTAGCTGTAGCTGATGATCCGGGCATGCACAGCAGTCAGAATGAACAAGACACCAGGTACCTTGCAGACTTTGCAAACCTGCCTTTACTTGAACCTTCGACTCCTCAGGAAGTGTATGATTTTACAGTAAAAGCATTTGCACTTTCTGAAAAGCTTAAGCTGCCGGTTGTTGTTCGTCTTGTAACAAGATTGGCTCACTCGCGTGGTGAAGTTTCTGTCTTGAAAACGAGTTTAAAACCTGAATCCATAGGAATTCCGCCTATTTCTGAAAAATTCAGCTGGGTGTTAGTTCCATCAATCGCCAGGGTGCGTTACAAAGAGCTTCGTAGAAAGATGCCTTCATTATACGAGGAAGCAAAAAAATTTAACTCGTTACAAAGTTTCCCATCCGCTAAAGTTGGTGTTATTACTTCAGGGATGGGAAGCGCCTACTTTTATCAGTATAAAAAGAATAATAATATTTCGGATGAAAAGTATAACCACCTAAATGTTAAGGCATATCCTTTGGATATGGACTTGCTGCATACTCTGGTAAAAATATCTGATACTATTTACGTTTTTGAAGAAAACTATCCTTACCTGGAAGATATGCTCATTCCATATTGCAATAGTAAATGTGTTGTTCGTGGTAGGCGTGACCAAACAGTACCGGTTGATGGTGAGTTAAACATTTCGTTGATCCGCCAGGCACTTGAAAACAGACAATTAGATGGTAAAGTAGATGAGAATCTTTTCACAAAAATTTCGAGTCTTATTGAAATTCGTCCACCAAAATTATGCGAAGGCTGCGGACATCGGGACACCTATCAAGCTATAACTACTGCCTTAAAGAATATAGGCATAGATGACCCTCGTATTTTTGGAGATATTGGTTGTTATTCTCTTGGTGTTCAACCTCCCTACTTTGGAATACATACTTTAGTTGATATGGGGGCTTCTTTGTCCATGGCATTTGGTGCAGCTCTGGCAGGAATGACTCCCAGCATAGGTATAATCGGTGATTCAACTTTTTTTCATTCGGGAATGCCTACTCTACTGTCAGCTGCAAAATTAAAATTGAATATTAACTTTATTATCATGGATAATGCTATTGTTGGTATGACCGGTCAACAAGCACCTGTCGCTTCTGATGTTGCACCACTAATTGCCAAGGCAGCAGGATTCAGAGATGAACAAATTCATTTGTTTACTCCGCTTCCTCAAAAAACCGAGGAAAATGTGAAACAGCTGGAACAAATCTTTCAGCGTGATGAACCGAGTTTGATAATATTTAAACGAAAATGTATCATCGCTATGCAACGAAAGCTTTATCCACTTGAAAAAAAGGATGCGCTCCATGAATGAAAACCTTACATACGGTTTAGTTGTAGCCGGCGTTGGCGGACAAGGTGCTGTAACTATAGCTCAGCTTATACTCGGTGCCGCCTGGATGGATGGGTATCATGTTCTGCAGAGCGAAGTGCATGGAATGAGTCAGAGAGGTGGTGAGGTAAGTGCACACATTGTCTTCAGTAAAGATCCAGTTATGTCACCCACAATTGAACAAGGAGATGCAGATTTTCTTTTGGGATTGGAACCACTGGAAACTTTGCGTCATCTTATATACTTAAAGAAAGATGCTCATTTTATTACTTCGATTACTACTATTGAAAACATGGAAAACTATCCCACCTCTGAAAATATCCTCAGTCTTTTAAAAAGCATTGATGGAGTGAAAATGATTGACAGTGATCAAATTGCAAAGGAAATACATTTTTCTCACGGAGCAAATATGACTCTGCTGGGGTATGCATCAAACTACTTGCCAGTGAACGGAGAAGTGTGGGACAAGGTCATCAGAGAAAGATTTGCGAGCAAAGGTGAGAAGATAGTCGATAAAAACCTGCTGGCTTTTAACACTGGGAAAAAGCTCATTAACAATGAAAACTTTGTTTATCAATGAAGTCGAGTGCTACTCTGTTTTAAATAAATACGGTATTAGGTTACCGCGTTATTCATTTATCACATCAATTACAAAAACTTTTCATTCATCTTTTGACCATGGTGAGGATATAGTTTTAAAAGGGGTTGTAGATAATATTTGGCACAAATCCGATCAAAATCTTCTTAAATTCAGCACATTTTCCAATTCTGAAATTAAAAAGACTTACAAGCAATTCTATTCTATAAATCTCGTAAAAAAAGATTGGAAAGGATTGCTGATTTGTGAAAGGATAAACTACGCTGATCTCTCACTACCTTCTGAACTTCTTGTCTCGATCAGGAGAGATAATAGTTGTGGTAATGTTATTACCCTTGGATTTGGAGGTTTGTATACTGAATTATGGTCCGCAGAATTTCTGAATTCGGTTTTGCATTTTTTCCCTGATTTGTATTCTGAAACAACAGCACTTAAGCAGCTGGAAGACAGTCTACTGTTTAAAATTCTTCTTGGCAAAATCAGACAAGGAACAAAATTAACCACTCAAAAAAATATTAAAAATTTTTTATCATCTATATGGAGATTATCCAAAAATCTAGTTAAAGAGAAGATATCATTTATAGAAATCAATCCTCTCGTTATTTCAAAGGATGGCCGGTTCGTTGCTCTTGATGCTGTTGGAAAATTTGAAACTCCAAATTCTGTGTATAATAATCATATCGATAGGATAAGTAAAGATGAGTTAAAAGAGCTTTTTAATCCACAAAGAATAGCAATTGCAGGTGTATCTAGTAATAAAAAAGCCTTTGCAAACATTGTTCTCGACCATCTGAAAAAATCAAAGATTGAACAAAAAAATATTGTTATTCTGAAACCTGGAGCCGAAGAATTTGAAGAAATCAAATGTATCGCCGCCATTTCAGAATTAAAGGATCCTGTTGATATTTTGATTTTATCTTTACCTGCTCCGACTGCTCTGGAAGTAATAAAACAAATCTACCAAACCAATAAAGTTAAAATCATTCAGCTTGTCTCCGGTGGGATTGGTGATAGTGCAGATCATGATGATTATAAAAATCAGTTGCTTGAAATTATTAGAGTAAACAAGCATAAAGATCGTCCATTGATCATTGGTCCAAATGCACTGGGTATTTTACTGGCTCCTCAAAAACTAAACACGTTATTTATTCCTGAAAATAAGCTTAGAATTAATTTTGATCCGGATAGTAATATCGGTTTGATAAGCCAGAGTGGTGCATTCTTTATCACACGGATTTCTAAGATGCCATCATTGTCTGTTCGTTTCGGAATGTGTGTTGGTAATCAGCTTGATCTGTCTGCAACGATAATATTAAGAGCAATGCTAAATGATAATGCAATTGAAGTTGTAGGATTATATCTGGAAGGACCACCACAAGGCAGGATTATTTCTAATGCTGGCTATGAAACAGTTGCCGGAGCCGATAAATCTGTAACAGGTTTGCAACCATTTTCTAAAGAAACTAATAAAAAACTGCTTCAGGTATTTAAAGAAGCAAAACTGTCCAATATTGTATCAACCAACAATCCTTTAGATTTAACACCAATGGCAAACGATCAGGTTTATCTCGAATGTTGCAAGATAATTCTGAATGATTCACAAACAGACTTACTTATTTGCGGGATTGTTCCATTAACAGTAATGGTTGAGACGGAAGATGAAGAGATTGTAAACGCAAATGCTCTTCGTTACTATCATCTTGTAACCGAGGTTAAAAAACCATTTGCCATTGTTGTAGAAGGCGGAAAACTATATGATAAATTTAAAGACAGTTTTTTGAATAAAAATATTCCTGTGTTCAATTCAATTCAGGATGTTTTTGAGGTATTAAACAGATAAGCCACGAATGACCATCCAAGACTGTATAAATATTATTCCCTGGGTTTTGATGGTACAATATCTAAACAATTTATAGCAGCCAAAACTCTTTTCGTAAATCAGGAAGTGTTTTTTATAACTACATATAATATTTTAAGATTCAATTTTCTTGAGTAGGAAAACAATCTCATCGTAACCAAGAATTTTTGTCATCAAACCTATAAACCCTTTTTGATCTACTTCAGCAGTTAATTGCACCAGTCCAACATCAGGTGTTCTCCATTCGTAAAATTTATTTACCCGGCCGGAAGCCTTCGTGATTACAAAACCTAATTTTATGCAATCAAATTTCCCTGCTTCTGAAATAATTGTCTCATTCCCAAGATATTCAGAAGTAATTACAATTGTATCTGCAGGAGAATCATTTACATATTCCAATCCTGTCCATCTGGATATGATATCTTTTTGTACCGGGATTGAGACTAATTTTGCTGGTTCGCTATAAGTTACCTGTATACTGTGTGCTGTAAAAAAGAGTATGTCTAATTTCTGTTCCAGGTATGTAAGGCATAATTTATCTTGATCAAGTTTTAGTTGTTGAATCATCTTAAACTCGTCTCCAATAAATTCCTGAACATACTCATCATTTTCAAACCATGTAGTGCAAACCGTTTCGCCGAAGGTTGATTCATAGATCAATCTCACATCCGGATGGAATGAGAAATATTCCATCCCAATGTAGATGGGAGTTATATTATCATTTTCAGAATTACTGATTCCGGAATTCTTAAATCCGAATAAAATTGTGGTGATTATTAAAAGCAGTAAGAATTTATTTTTGGTAGTAAACATTATTCCTTATAAGGTTATTTCAATATATAAATGATTTTAATCAATAAATACAGTTAAAGAAATCATAAATACTCTACCAAATCCTGGACACACTAAAAAATAATTTGTCACCATTCTTGATCGACACTCTGACAGTCCGGATCTACTTAGACTAATTCTGCCGTTTTGTGACATCGATGGTGCAATTCTATTCGTCAAAAGAATTCCCCAACAGAAATTAATCCCTGGTTTTTTCTCATTTGTAAATAAAATTAAGGTATAGTTATTGTCTGCACAGGTTGCCTGATGAACAGCAGTAATGATTTTATTAGCTGGTTTTTATGGCGGATCGCACTTAATTATATAATTAGTAGAAAAAAACAATAGTTACTGGCTGATAAAACCAGCCAATATTTCAGAAGTTCAATTTCAAATAAAGGAGAACATGTTATTATGGCAATCGCCACAATACTTTTCTGGAGTAATAACTGTAAATCACATGGAGTACCAAATGAATTCTACAGTTACTTAATTTCAGTATCTAAAAACCAGGTAATTGGGTCTCAGGATAAAATAGTTAAAATTACACCAATGACTATCGATACACCCAAACCCGTAAAAGAAGGGGCGATTATTATAAGGAACATTGATGAGAATGATGCTTTGGAAGCTACTTTTAGATTAATTGAGAAGATGGATTGCTTGCAGGGATTAAACAAACATAGAACTATTGCTGAGAGTTCAGTGAAAAACCAAATCCATGAACGGGTTATTAGTTTTAGAGAAAACTGATCAATCTCAGTTTTGTATTCTTGAACAAAATATTATCATCTGAATTTAGAGGTTCTTATACGGCAATAGAAAATAGCACTTGTCATTAAGCTAATTAAGTTATTTACTATAAATGGCTTAGTGAGAATAAAATTAAAAATTGCCCAGTCTTATCTTTTGAGTTCTTTTTGAACGGGGGAATCGGCTTTTGATACCGCCGGTTGAAACAACTGCAGTACCTAAAACGTAATCATTGTACTTTATGACGTATTGTCCCGGTTCAAGAGTATTATTATTAATTACTTGCCCTGCCAAATAAATTCTTAACTCTTCTTTATCCTTTACTCTGTAAATGTTTCTTGTAATATAAGGCTCGAATATTTGGGCTGCGTTTGTGTGGAATACTATATTATCACGCTTGTCAATAGTTCCGAACTTTATTCCAATTCGATGGAACAATCCAAGGTTATCTGATTGCCAGTCCTTATTAATAAAAAATATATCGCTTCGCTTAAGTATATAATTATAATTTTTAATTTGTTCCTCATCCATACCAAACCTTTCTGAAATGAAAGAGAGATATTTTTTAATTTTCTTGTTATCAGGCTTTATAAATTCGTGTGTATAACTTTTTTTAAATGCCGGTTTTTCGTCAGGAATTGTTTCATCTGTCTTTCGCAGCTTTATCATAAAGAATCCGTCCGAATCAGCTTCCCACGGTAAAATCCTAACAGCGTATTTAAGATCAGGATGTAGTGTATTACCTTTGTAATGAGTAAAAGCATTTCTAAATTGGATTGGCAAATCAATTTTGAGCACTTCGATTGGATACTTCTTCAAAAGCTTGTTAATAACTAATTCATTTTCTTCAGGTGACAATGTGCACGTCGAGTAGACAATCTCACCTCCGGCTTTAAGCATTTTAATTGCTGAAACTAATAATCTGACCTGTATTTCATGCAACCTATTCACCTTTTCCAGGGACCACAATTTATTCACTTCAGCTTTCTTCTGCATAATCCCCAAACTGCTGCAAGGCGCATCCACTAAGATTTTATCAAAGTAATTTTCAAAGTATTTACTTAGAATTTCACCCTTTGAATGAATAACTCCTGTATTCACTATGTTCAATCTATCAAGATTATAAACCAGGGCTTTTATTCTGTCAAGCTGAACATCATTCACAATTAAAGTCCCTTTATTCAACATCATCTCAGCGATTTGAGTAGTTTTAGAACCGGGTGCCGAACATAGATCCAGAACTATATCATTTGCTGACGGATTAAGTACTAATGGCGGGAGCATTGATGAAAATCCTTGTATATAGTAATGACCCAGGGCTATCTCTAAAGTTTTACCAAGATCTTCCTCGTGTTGGTTAAACTTTAATGCATCCGGTAAAATATCAAAGTGATCAGATACAATTCCATATCGTTCACTCAACTTTTTTACCAGCAAATTTCGGGAAGTTTTTAGGCTATTAACTCTCACATAAACAGATGGATTTTCTTGTACAAAGTTTAAATACTTTTTAGCCGATGACTCACCATAAATTTCAGTGAGATATTCATAAACATTTTCCGATATTTTATTATGTCTCTTCTGCAATCCCGGTACTAATTCTACTTAATTATCATCATCCTGCCTGGAATAAACATAAAATTAAGACAAGTAATGTTAAAAAAATGTGGGGATATAAATTTTTGTGAGTGTTAGTAGATTTTATCAATATGTGAAATACTAATTTTTCCTTACCAATATTTACTCTTTGCCATAGAAACAGATGATTTCTTATTTTTGTTAAGTACCTTATTGTAAAATGATTCGTAAAGTGGAACTATCTTAGCTATATCAAATTCCTCAACAGCTCTTTTCCTGGCATTTTGAGAAAACCGTTCATATTTCCTTTCGTTTGTCAATAAGTCAATTACATACTTTGCCATTCTGTCTATATCTCCTATCTCTGCGATAAACCCCGTTTCATTGTGTTTAACCAGTTCTGGTAAACCGCCAACACTGGAACTTACTACCGGCAATCCTGCTGACATTGCTTCGAGTGCTGCTAATCCAAAACTTTCTGATTGCGAAGGAATTAAAAACACATCTGATGATGTTAGTATTTCAACTAATCCTTCCTGCTTGCCTAAAAACTTCACATTTTCGCATATATCTAATTGTCTGCACAATCTTTCACATTCGGAGCGATCAGGACCATCACCAACAAGAATCAATTTTGAAGGAATTGTTTTATGGACTCTTTCAAAGATTCTAATTACGTCAGTAACGCGTTTTACTACTCTAAAATTGGAAGTATGAACAAGAATTTTTTCTCCGTTTGGAGCAATACGGTTTCTGAATTCTTTATTAGCATTAGGTTTGAATTTTTCTGTATCAACAAAGTTTGGAATAACTTCAATCTCTGTACTTGAGTTATAATTAGTTATGGTTTTCTCCTTAAGAAATCTTGAAACAGCAGTAACACCATCGCTCTGATCAATACTGAATTTTACAAGGGGAAGAAAAGATGGCTCAAGTCCAACTAAGGTTATATCCGTTCCATGCAGAGTTGTAACAATTTTAAGATCTCGTTTCCCGTTAACAATCTGTTTTGCTAAAAATGCACTTGTAGCGTGTGGAATTGCATAATGCACATGAAGCAAATCTAAATTTTCAAATTCAGCAACTTCGATCATTTTACTGGCAAGTGTTAAGCTATAAAGTGGAAATTCAAATAGAGGGTAATTACTTGTTTCGACCTCGTGAAAAAAGATATTCTCTACATACTGGCTTAATTTAAAAGGTAGAGCATAACTAATAATGTGCACTTGATGACCACGTAAAGCGAGTTCTTTTCCTAATTCAGTGGCAATTACACCACTTCCTCCATAGGTTGGATAACAGGTTATTCCTATATTCATTTATGATAAATTTTTGATAATTGGATAAATTGAATTAATAATATAAATCAATTTTTAGCAAGTTAGTAGCCAATTATCACACATGAAATACCGTTTATTGAAAAATCAGGGTAATTTTTAATAATTGATTATGAAACTGTTGGTAATAGGACATAGTGTTGTTGACAAGATCGTATCTGGGGAAGATGAACTAATTAAACCCGGTGGAATTTATTATTCAATTCTGGGTTTGACAAGCTTTATTGAAGAAAATGATGAAGTGTTTCTTTGCTCAACGGTTAGTAAATCAGATGAATATCTTTTCTCTGATTTATATAATAAAATCACAGGAGAATATATTTCTTATTCAGATAAAATACCCAAGGTTAAATTAACACTTTACAAGGACAGGGAAAGGGAGGAACAGTATAATAATATAAATCAGAAGCTTACTTTGCCCGAGTCTGATTTAAGTAAATTTGAGGGAATTTTAATAAATATGATATCAGGTTATGATATAATTCTTGAACAGTTGTTCACACAATGGCAAGAGGTCTTGGAAAAGATATGAAACGGGAATTTCGACAGATATTGGATTTTAAGGAGTGGGCATTTAATATCGATATATTACAAACGAATGAAGAAGAGTTTAAAACCTTGAGTACCAAAACGCGCAAGATTGATGTTGTTCGTGAAATGTTTTCATATGGAATACAAATAATTCTAATAACAAAAGGAGAAGAAGGTGCTCGAGTATTTTATAAAAACAAGGAACGGGTAGAATCAGTTTTTGCTTCTTCATTAAGGGTCAAATCGATAAATTATGTTGGGTGTGGAGACGTTTTTGGGGCGGTTTTCTTTTATAATTATATTAGAAACAGGGATATACCCAAATCTTTGAAAATTGCAAACGCTGCTGCTGGAATTTCTACAACGTATTTACAAATTGAGGACTATAAATTTTTGAAAAGAGATGTACTTCAGAGAATTAGTTAAGAACAGGATTTTAATTACAGGTGCAAATGGATTACTCGGACAGCGCGCTGTTGACTTTTATTCGCTTCATAAAAACTTTGAGCTGTTAGAATTATCGATTGAAAGTGTACCTATAATTAAAACAGTAGAATATGTTGCCTGCGATATAACCGACCGTGAGGAGATAAAGAAAATTATTTTTGATTTCTGTCCGGATTTTATATTGAACACTGCTGCATACACTAATGTGGATAAAAGTGAATCATGTCGTGAGACTGCCTGGAAAGTTAATGTAAAAGCTGTGGAATATATAGCTGAAGCTGCACGCGCTATTGATGCCCATATCATACATTTATCATCAGATTATATTTTTGATGGCAAAAACGGTCCATATTCTGAAAATGCAGTTCCGAATCCGCTTGGATATTATGGTAGAACAAAGCTCGCAAGTGAAAATGCATTAAGAATCAGCGGAACCATATATACAATTCTAAGAACTAACGTACTTTATGGATCAACGTTGCATACTAAACCGGATTTTGTAAAATGGCTTGTGAAGGCATTAAATAATAATGAAAAGATAAACGTTGTAACTGATCAGTTTAATAACCCAACTTTTATTGAGGACCTGGTACAGGTTATAAGTAAAGTGATAGAATTTAAAAAAAGCGGGCTTTATCATGTAGGCGGACGAGATTTCTTATCGCGCTATGATTTTGCTCTTAAAATCACTGAATGTTTTCAACTTGATAGTACTTTAATAAACCAGGTTTCTACAAAGCATTTAAATCAGCAGGCCCGAAGGCCATTGAAATCCGGTCTAATAACATTAAAAGCCGAAACCGAGCTTGGATATAAACCACATTCCATTGCGGAAGCACTCACTGAAATGAAAAGGGAATTAGTGTTATAGAAATCTGTGATCATTCTATTTATAACTGTTCATCATAAACATTTTGATTTTAGCCCAAGTTAATGATTGAGAAATATGAAGGATTCATATTCGATTTAGACGGAACGATTTACCGGGGCGAGACATTGATCCCAAATGCTGATAAAACAGTAAACCATATAAAAG
>JARRKK010000012.1:22814-38004 GCA_037388105.1 Ignavibacteriaceae bacterium
AAAAAAAGTTTTTTGCCATTGGTGAAGAATTGTTCATTAAGGAAATTGAATCTACAGGTTTATTTTATTCATCAGACCCCCGGGAAATTGATATACTAATTGTTACTCTTGATAGGACGTTGAATTATGAAAAACTTGAGATAGCAGCCAGAGCATTGGAGTACGGGGCAAAGTTTTTTGCTGCTAATATTGATGATACATGTCCTGTTGATGAAGGAGAGGTACTTGATGCAGGATCAACTATTTCTGCATTGGAAAAAAGAACACATAAAAAATTAGAACTTCATTTTGGAAAACCCTCAAAGTTTATGTTTGAGGAAATTAAAAAACGCATTAAAGTTGATTTAAAAAAGGTCCTTTTAATCGGTGACCGGCTTGAAACTGATATTGCTTTGGGAAACAATTTTGGAATAGATTCGGCACTAGTTTCAACAGGCATAAAATACTATTCGAATGGTACCGACCATATTAAACCCACTTATTATCTCAATTCGGTCTTTGATCTTCTAAGTAAAGAGTTTTAAAACTTCATAAAAAGGACACAACCTTTTTTTAAGTCATCGGGTCTAAGTAAGTAACTAAACGGAAAATTTAATGTCATTAAGCGATAACGAACTAATAATTCAAGCAAATAATGGAAATCATTCTGCATTTGAGGAATTGATCTATCGCTACGATAAATCGGTACTTTCAATTGCCCTTAATTATGTGCACGATAACGATGATGCAAAAGATATTTACCAGGAAGTATTTATAAGAGTTTATAGAAGTTTGAAAAAATTTGAAATGAGAAGCGAGTTTTCAACATGGTTATTCAGAATAGCGACAAATGTCTGTTTAACATACAAAAGTAGAAGTAAAAAGCATCTGCAATTATCTATTAATGAGGAATTTGAAGAAGATGAGCATAAGAAAAGTTACGAATTGATTTCGGATAACAGAGATCCGGGTGAGTTGGCTACAAATACAGAACTTGGCAGTCTGATTAGTGATGCAGTTGATTCTCTTTCAGATAAACAAAGGATCACATTTACTCTTAAACACTATGAAGGATATAAAATAAGAGAGATTGCGGAAATGCTTAACTGTAGAGAAGGAACAGTAAAAAAATATTTGTTTGATGCGATCAGAAATCTTAGAAAAAATTTGGATTCAGTTTATGCAGCAGCCTACTAAACAAAATTTAATTTAGGTGTTAATATGAAACACAATGAATATAAAAAATTAGTTCAACTGGCTCTTTACAGCGAACTTAATAATGATGAGCAAAAAGAATTGGAAAACCATCTTAAATCTTGCGAAGAATGCCGTAAGGAAATGGAAATGCAAAAAAACTTGTTAAATATTATTTCTGAAACTGAAAAAAAGGAAATAGATGATACTTTACTTCACGAAGCCCGAGCGCAATTAAGAGGCGCACTTAGAATGGAAAGTGGGAAGCAAACATTTGGTTTTCAATTTTTTCTTAATCTGTTTGAATTTTTTATTCCTCCATACAGAATGGCAATAGCAGGGGTTACAACACTTTTAATCGGATTTTTCATTGGATATATATTCATTAAACCGTCACCTGAAATTAGATATATTACAAAAAATGCAGATGGTACCGAGAATGTGTTTTCACAGCAGGATGTTAAGATCAGTAACATATCATTTATCGATTCAGATGCGTCGGATGGTGAGGTTGAATTTGAATTTGATGCAGTCAAACCTATGCATTTTAAGGGCAGGGTGGATGATCCAAACGTACAGAGTGTTCTTACCTATGCAATGCTTAATGAGCAAAATCCGGGCTCAAGATTAAATTCAATCAATGCTATGGTTTCTGAGAATACCTCAAGCTTTGATCCTGAGATAAAGAAAGCACTAATCACAGTTGCGATTACCGATAAAAATCCTGGAGTTAAGAGAGAGGCATTGAATCTTTTAAAAAGATTACCTTATGATGAAGATATAAAACAAGCTTACCTATATGTGTTATCCAGCGATACGAGTTCAGCATTAAGAATTACAGCTATTAAGGCATTAATTGAAACAGTTCAATCCGGGCAAAAATTAAGTCCAAAAGATCTTAAAATATTCAAAGAGAAATCTAAGGATGAGAATAATAATTACATCCGGTATTTAACAAAAACAATATTACAGGAGCACGACTAAAATGAAAAATGTAAAAATAGATCACGTAGTAATTTTTTTAATAATACTATCCTTCTTTAGCCTTTCTTTTGCTCAGACAGATAAAGAAAAAACATTTAGTGTAACCAGAGGAGATAAATTAAAAGTATTAACTTCATTTGGAAATATTACTTATGATTTAGTCAGCGGCAGTCAGGTAAAAGTAGTTGCAAAAAATGTATGGTTTCGTTGATATATCTACCGCAGGTGGAAATATTTCTACAGGGGATATAAATGGTAAAGCCGACATCTCAACAGCAGGCGGAAACATTAAAATTAATGATGTCAATGGTAATGCAGATGTATCTACAGCTGGGGGAGATATGAAGTTCGGCAATATAAATGGAACTGCTGATATTTCCACCGGAGGTGGTAATATCAAAATTGGTTCGATAATTAAATCTGCAAATGTTTCATCGGGTGGCGGAAATATTTCAATTGATGATATTGGCGGTAACGCAGATGTTTCTACTGGTGGGGGGAATATAAAAGTCGAGCGTATTTCAGGAAGTGCTGACATTAGCACGGGAGGTGGAAATATTAAACTAGCATCTGCAACAGGTAAAGTGGATGTGAGCACTGGCGGCGGAAATATTAAATTATCCAATATAAAGGGTACCATAGATGCAAGCACAGGCGCAGGAAATATAAGTGCAGATATACTTCCTGAAGGTCAGGGGAAAAGTGATATGAGTACAGGTATGGGAAATATTAGCTTAACTATACCGGGATCTGCTAAGGTTACGATCATTGCTAAAACACATGTAATGATGTGGGAAGAAGATGAAAATAAATTAGAAAACATTAAGTCGGACTTTAAACCCACATCGGTAAAAAGGAATCGTGAAGAAAAATATATCGAAGCCAGATTTGAATTAAACGGAGGCGGTTCTATAATAGATGTAAGTACCGGTATGGGCGAAATTGAATTAAGGAAAATGAATTAAAAGAATTCTATCATTATTATAAACCACTCATAGAAAATTCATTATCGGCAAATGCAATATTTTCTAAGTTTTATCGTTAACCATTATGAGGGTTTGCAAACAGCTTGCAAACCCGAATATTTACAACAAAATGAAAGAAGTCATTTCCATCATAGTTGTTTTTACTTTCTTTTAGAAGCAAATAGTATTAAGCATGAAGAATCTTTTACTATTTCTGATCATAATCTTTAGTGAACTCACCTTTGCAAGCAATCCGGATTCTCTCCAGATTCGCAATGATAATGTTAAAATACAAGCATTACGGTTAAGTAATCAGGTTCAGATTGATGGGATGTTGAATGAACCAGTTTGGTTAACGGCGAACGGTTTTGAAAATTTTATTCAACGTGATCCTACAGAAGGGGCAAAGCCTACTGAAAAAACTGTGCTGTTAGTAGCATACGATAATGATGCTCTTTACATTGGTGCAAGAATGTACGATTCAGCTCCTGATTCAATTGTTGCGAGATTAGCCAGACGTGATGAATGGGTAACCTCAGATCACGTCACCATCTATCTTGATCCTTATTACGATAAAAGGAGTGGTTATTTTTTCACACTGAATGCTGCAGGAACTTTGGTTGATGGTGTTCTCTATAATGATAGCTGGGATGACGAATCCTGGGATGGTGTTTGGGAAGGAAAAGTAAACAGAGATGAAGACGGCTGGACTGCAGAAATGCGTATACCATTTTCACAGATGCGGTTTAATAATAGCCAGAGCAATATTTGGGGAATTAATTTCAGACGAAATATTGCAAGAAAAAATGAAATAGATTTTCTTGTATATGTTCCTAAAACCGAAAACGGATTTGTCTCTCATTTTGCTGAACTAAATGGAATGCAGCAAATATCTAGTGGCGGACAGATGGAATTAGTTCCGTATATTACAGCGCGTGCAGAATATATTCAAAATGAATCCGGAGATCCGTTTAACAGCGGCTCAGAGTATATACCCGGTATTGGTGCAGACTTTAAAATGGGTGCTGGATCCAACCTAATACTGAATGCAACTGTTAATCCTGATTTTGGTCAAGTCGAAATAGATCCGGCTGTAATTAACCTTAGTGATGTTGAAACATTTTACCCGGAAAGAAGACCATTTTTTATAGAAGGATCAAAATTATTCGATTTTGGATATGGCGGAGCAAATAATTACTGGGGATTTAATTGGGGAAGTCCAGATTTCTTTTACAGCAGACGTATTGGAAAACAACCACAAGGTGGTGTTCCGGATGAAGTTGACTACCTGGAATATCCAACAGGCACACATATAATAGGCGCAGCTAAACTTACAGGTAAGTTGGACGAAAGTTGGAATGTCGGAACGATTCAAAGTATAACAAAAAAAGAATTTGCACACATTTCAGTAGATGATGTTCAAAGTAATATTGAGGTTGAACCTATTACTTATTACGGAGTAGTGAGAGCTCAAAATGAAATAAATGAAGGCCGGCAAGGAATCGGAATTATTTCAACGGCCACAGTACGTGATTTTGATGATAATAATTTGAGAGATCAGGTTAATAAGAGCGCATTAAGTCTTGGATTAGATGGATGGACATTTTTAGATGATTCTAAAACCTGGGTTTTAACAGGCTGGACGGGAACCAGTTATGTAAATGGAAACACAACGAGGATGATAGATCTTCAGGAGAGTTCCAGACATTATTTTCAAAGACCGGATGCTGACTACCTTAGTGTTGATAGCAGCGCAACCTCGCTTGGCGGTTACGCAGGCAGGTTTTATTTAAACAAACAAAAAGGAAACTTTTTTATCAATACAGCTTTTGGATTTATAACTCCTTCTTTTGATGTGAATGATGTTGGTTTTATGTTTCGAGCCGATCAAATAAATTGGCATGCAGGTGCCGGCTATTATTGGAGTGATCCAACTGATTTTTACAGATACTTTGAGGTAGGTGCGGCGATTTTTCAGAATTATGATTTTGGCGGTACAAAAACCTGGGAGGGAATTTTTCAATTCGGTTATATCGAGTTTTTGAATTATTATTCCATAGACTGGGATTTCGCCTATAATCCACAGACCTACAACAACACGAGAACAAGAGGAGGTCCCCTTACTCTTAATCCAAACGGATATCAAGCCGATCTCACTTTTTCATCCGATAATAGGAAAGACTGGGTTATTGGATTAGGTGGAGGAACCTACAGAAGTAATCCTTCATATGAATGGTATGCTAAAGCAGAACTGGAGATCAAACCTGTTCAAAACATATCATTATTAATTTCTCCTCAATTTTCTAGAGTGTTTGAATATGCTCAGTATGTGGATACGTTCGATGATCCTACTGCAACTGAAACTTATGGTAAACGCTATGTCTTTGCGGAGCTTGATCAAAAAACATTTTCTGCAAGTATAAGATTGAACTGGACATTTACACCAAAACTGAGTTTGCAGCTTTATATACAGCCTTTAATATCGGCAGGTCAGTATACTAATTATAAAGAATTAGCAGACCCTGGCACATATAATTTCAATACTTACGGTGAAGGAAATTCCACTTTTAATCCTGATGAAGTTACAGCTGACCCGGATGGAGATGGACCTGCAGAGATATTGGAAATTGGAAATCCTGATTTCAACGTAAGATCACTGAGAGGAAATGCCGTTCTACGTTGGGAATACTTACCTGGATCTGCAATTTATTTTGTATGGACTCAAACAAGATCAGCTTCTGAAGAAATTGGGGAATTTCAGTTTGAAGAATCATTTTCAAAGATGATGCTAACTGAACCTGATAACATTTTTATGATAAAGGTTACCTATTGGATTAATATGTAATATACGATTTTGTATCATCCTTGCTGTCGAATTCATAATCACTCCAATCAACTTAACGCTACCCTATTATTGCTTCTTTTAACTAGTTTTCTGGAATACGTAATAATGATTAATTAAGATTATTATCTGTTGTATATTTGTAATAATTCCGATATTAGCAGCATAAAATTTTTAAAGCTGTGTGTTATCTCAAACAAGATAGGGAGAAAATATTATAAAATTTTTTGATATTAAGCCGAAGTTTACCAGAACCTATAACAATAAGGGGGTCATATATTATAAAAAAAGTAAGTATGATCTGGCTATAATCGAATTTGACGAAGTCATCAAGCAAAATCCAAATGATGCTAATGCATACAACAATCGAGGTCTTGCATATGCTAACAAAGATCAATATGATCTGGCTATCAGCGACTATACGAAGGTCATTGAAGCAAATCCAAAGAATCCTGAATCCTATTATAATCGTGGCAACGCCTATTATAATAAAGGCAAGTATCGTAAGGCTATTAATGATTATACAAAGACCATTGAGCTAAAACCTAATTATGCTGGTGCATATTACAATCGGGGGCTTGCCTATGAGAAAATAAACCGATATGGTAAAGCTATCAACGACTTTAATAAAGCTCTTGAGATTAATCCTAATTACGCAGACATTCACGACAATCGGGAGATCGCCAATCGAACAAAAAAGCAGTATGATAAGGCCATCAGCGACTACACAAAAGCTATAGAGATAGATCCGAAATACGCTAGAGCATACTATAATCGAGGGAATGCCTATTATGACAAAAGTGAGTACGTCCAGGCCATCAGTGACTATACTAAAGCTATTGAGATAAACTCAAAGTTTTCTGATGCATATTACAATCGGGGGCTTGCTTTTGCTAAAAAAGACCAGATTGATCAAGCTATCAGTGACTTTACAAATGCGATTAGAATAAATCCGAATTATGCTGATGTTTACAACGATAGAGGGATTGCTTTTGATGACAAAGGTAAGTATGACCTCGCAATCAGAGATTATACAAAAGCGATTGAGGTTAACCCGAAGTATGCTAAGGCTTATAATAATCGGGGTGGTGCTTATTATGATAAAGGTGAATACGACCAGGCTATCAGCGACTATACCAAAGCAATAGAAATAAACCCTAAGTATACTGGTGCCTACTATAATAGGGGAAATGCATATTGTAAAAAGGAACAGTATAACCAGGCCATTAAAGACTTTAATAAAGCTCTTAAATTAAATCCTAATTATGCTGAGGCTTATGACAATAGGGAGATTGTATATCGTAAATTAAGCCAGTATAATCAGGCCATCAGCGATTTAACAAAGAGAATTGAAAAAAATCCGGAAGATGCTGAGGCGTATTACAATCGTGGGAATGCTTATTACAACAAGAGCCATTATCGCAAAGCCATCAGCGACTATACAAAAGCTACTGAGATAAATCCTAAATACTCCAGGGCCTACTACAACCTGGGGCTTGCATATTATTACACAGACCAGTATGAAATGGCTATCAATGAATTTAACAATGCCATTAAATTAAATCCGAATTATGCTGAGGCTTACGACAATAGGGGATTTACATATTTTGTAAAGTTAGGCAACAAAGTTAAGGGTTGCGCCGACTTAAAAAAGGCTTGTGAGCTGGGTGAATGTAGAAATTACAATCTTGCAAAACAAAAAGGTTATTGCTCTTAAAAAATATTATTCCTGAAGACTTCCTGAGGTTGTTGATTTATAAATTTTGTACTCCAATCTAAAAATCGTCGTTCGAATACATAGCTAGCCGCAAAATCTTCATTGAAAAAACAATCAAAAACTGTTTTGCCTCTTAAAGATTACTCTGGCTTTAAAACCATTACTAACTCATAATCTTTTTATCTATTCAAGATTTAAATTAAAGAAAGCAGTTTTTGAATATACATTCTAAAGTCTTACCTAAATACCATTCTGATTGGTTCTTTAAATCGTTAATGAAACAGGTAATTTTTAACACTGAATTAAAATTAAAAGGAGTCGCGATTGACAATAATACTTGTGATTTATTTCTTTGAGACAAATTAGAAAAAAGTCGAGTCCAACTAATTTCTTTATATATAATAAAATATAATCCCACACAGAAAAATCCTGAATATGTGGGTTTACCATTTAAGAATTTGAATTAATTTTGGTAAAATGCCAATTCTTGTTCAAAAACTTAGGGGATAATAATTAGGGGAAACTTAGGCGAAAAAGTAAAGTATTTGAGTTAGAATAAAATATCTTGATTCCAACAAATTTTACCAAACCTGTCTTTTTTATTCATTGTTAACCGTTTTTAATGGTACAGAAATTGAATTACCATTAAAATGGTAAAAAATCACAAGTTCCTAAAACATATTTTCTCTTTTTCCCAGAAACACATTCCAGAGTCTGTGTCTGATATTTTACCAAATGATTCCAATAGGTTATAAAATTTCAAGTTTAAAAGATTAGTAACGTGTATCAAGAAAATAAGTACATACGATCTTTAATAGATAATGCGCGAAGAGGCAAGCTTGTTGCTCTCGAAGAACTGTTTGAAATTAATCTAGCTGATATTTTTACGATAATTATCAGATAAAAACTACTTTGCGTGGTTTAATTGGCAACAATAATAGTAAAGAAAAAATTCAAAAGAAGGTTTTGGTAAATGATAACGAAAATGAAAATTTTTCTGCTGACCCCTTAGAAAAAGCAATTGCTGAACTAGATGATGAAAGCAGAGCAATATTTGTTCTTAATAAAATTGATGGTCGGCCATTGGCAACTTTTTCAAGTTTTATTGGTGTTAGTAATCAAGAAGCCACAAATAAATTATCAGATTCAGTTTCAATTATTTCCAGATCTCTGTCAAATATCGAATCAGAAGCTAGCTTGGATACCCTTATTCAATCTCTTCCGAATGAATTCCAACCCGATGAAAAATTATTAGACAGCATAATAGATGAAATTAATGAATTACGGATTAAAGAACTTAGCAAGAAAGAACTTGACGAGGAGCAACGGCAAGAATTAAGAGAGTTGGAGAGAAAAAGAAAAGAAAGTCGTAGAAAAAATAGAGCAACTAAGAAAGTAGTCTTTAAAAAAGGGAAAGGAATAACTGTCAGAGATAAGATTACTATTGGTATACTATTATTTATATCACTAGTCTCATTTTCACTTTACTTAATTACATCTCCCAACGAATGGAAGTTATCTTTATTGTCAGGAAAACCACTCAAAAACAAAGTGCCGATTGTTGAAGTTGAGGAATTAATACCCGGTGATATGATTACTACAGATGAATTGTCATCTGCAAGTATTAATATATTAGATATTGGAAGAATTAATATTTTCGAAAATACCAATTTCGAAAGACTGGATTCGGATAATAGCTGTGAATTGATTAAAGGTAAATTGAAAGTGAACACTACCGGAGCAAACGATAACTTATCTATTAAAATTCCAGACGCATCAATTGAAGACTTCTATACAGGTACAAGTTATTCAGTAGAAGTTGACTCAAAAGAAAATTCTCTAATATCACTTGAAAAAGGATGGTTACATGTAGATTCGGGGAATGATGAAATCATTTTCCCCGAAAAATATAATTTGAAAATATTTAATGGAAAGGGAGCAGGCCTCCCGTATTATGCAAAGTGTGACATAATCTTACTTAACCTGATTGAAGATTATCTATTTAATGGTAATGAAAATAGTACCCTTGATCGAATACTAAACTTCGCTGCGGAAAATGAAGCGATTATGTTATGGAATCTTCTTCAAAGAGTAAAACCGGATCAAAGGAGTGATGTGTATGATAAGCTTAATGAATTGGTACCACATCCTGATTACATTACTAAGAAAGATATGTTGTCTCTCGATCAGGAACATTTAAAAATTTGGCTAAAAGAAATAAGATGGTATCTATAATCGATTTTCAATTGATTCCCTAAAATAATTCTTATTCCTGAAAATAAATGATTGGCAACCAATATTTATCGAATACAGGATGCAATGTTACAGAAAAATTTAATATGATTCTAAATAAACTTTAAATAAATAATTAATGGAACTATTATGGGAACGCAACAACTTTTACTACTCATAGTTGGAATGATTGTAATCGCAGCAGCTATTGCAGGTGGAAATCTTTTGTTCGAAGCTCACACCGAATCTTCAACGAAGGATTCTATACTATCGGAATGCATGAATCTTGGAACTTTAGCTCAGCAATACTATAATAAATCTTCTGAATTTGGAGGCGGAGAAAAAAGTTTCGTAGGTTGGGATATTTCTGAACATATTGATTCTACCATGAGCGGCACTTATTCAATTATATCGGCAAGCAAGGAAAAATTAATATTGAAAGGCTTACCAACTGTTGATAAGAATTATAGCTGGGCTATTAAAACTACAGTCACCAAAAATGATATCGATTCAGAAATAATGGAATAATTTTTTCAAGCATGAGGATTCTTTCTAAATAAACCATCCTTTCTAAGGTTGTTATCATTTACAATATAGTCTGTTTTGGGATTATGCTCTTGAAAATGTTCTGCATCATTCGAGAAAACGAGCTGAATATTATTGAATTAGTGTGGGATGGAAGAATCTAGTCATTTGACTATTTATATTAGTTACAAATGAACCGATTGGCAAATAATGTTACAATTCTTAAAAAGTGTAAATTTCAATTCATTATTATTTTAAAAACGCCACAAGTGGTTTGAAAATAACCGATAGATAAAATAATTCCATCTTCATCTTCTCTTTCCATTGTGTAACTAAGATTTCGTTTTATATAGAATTTTTTGCTCATATACAATCATTCCTTTTAACTTCCCTTATTTCCTAACTTTCGGGAAGAAATTTTGCAAGTGTAAAGAACACCATAATCGTGCCAATCTATATGATCTATAAGTCGATATCATAAGCAATTCTTAAACTCAATCAATTTTTAATAATTTATTAAACTTAGTTACCTTTGTAACAAATTAATTTTCAATTATAAATCTTTCAGTATAAAAAGTGTAATTGCCCCGGTAGCTCAGTAGGATAGAGCGTCGGTTTCCTAAACCGCAGGTCGGAGGTTCGAATCCTCTCCGGGGTACTAAGTCCTATCAATAATATTCTAAAACCTTCATAAACTTATATTTTTTATTATTCCACTTAACCGCAGGTCGGAGGCTCTCCTCCAGGGACTCCTATGGAGGAATCCTCTCCGGGGTACAATTTCTATAATTCTGATGGATTAAAAGATCCTATTCCAAAATTTACTGATATTACCCTCGGTCTATTTGGCTCCTATGGTTTAACTGAAAACTTAACAGCTTTTATGAATGTTGGATTGTTCAAATCCACAAAGCTTGATAGCTCTTCTCAGGATTTTGGTTCTGCAACGGACGTTTCTGGTTTTGGTGATATTGTTGTTGGTTTAAAATATGGTTTATTCAAATTTGATAAGACTATAATCAGTACCAAAATAATATTTGGTATTCCAACCGGATTGAGCTCACCTGATGGAGGCCTATGGATAGGGGATGGAAATTCAAACCAGTTAGTGGGTATTGAAGCCGGGCATTCATTCTGGCCAAGCAATTTCTATCTAACTGAGGGCATTGCCTTTAATAATCAAACAAATGGTTTCTCTGATCAATTCCGATACTATATAGAAGGAGGTTATAGATTCAATAAAAATTTTTTACTTATTGCAAGACTCCATGGTTTTGTATCACTTGAAAATGGAGATCCTAGCGTAAAGGGTGGATTCGGTACATATGAAAATAATCGACAATTTATAGCTTATAATGCTGAGTTAGTTTATTCAATTACAAGCAACTGGGGAGTTAGTGCGTATTATGAAAGTGGTACAAAAGGAAAGAATATAATTTCAGCTCCGGTTTTTAATTTTGGCGTGTTTTTTACACACTAATTAATATTGCCAGTTCTTCAATTGTAACTCAAACCGATGAATTCAATTCTAAACACTTTTCAGTCAAGCTATTAATTACACTATTCTTAAAATATCGTATGTTTAATAGTTTTAACGGAGTTAAATCAATCATGGTTATTAATTGAAAATTTATAAATTCTATTTGATATTATTATTATTCGTTTTTATCGGATGTTCTGAAGAGATAATTGAACCTGAATCGCAAGTTTATTTTGGTTTTAATGTTGTCAATGGAAATGTAGGGGGTGTTAACACCGTAGCATTAAGTGCTGGGGATAAATATTTCGCATGGGCAGGTAACAACCCGGTTGTAAAAATCAATGGTAAACCGCCACTCATTAGCCATTTCAGTTCTATAAACGCAATAGATTTCAGTGGTAACGGGAAGTTGTTGTTAAGTGGGAGCAGTGATAATAATATTAAACTGTGGGATGTTGAATCGGCAACATTACTCAAGACATTCTCAGAACATGTTACTGCTACGGAAGATGTTGTGTTTACACCGGATGGGAAGAGTGCAATCTCCGCTGAGAATAATTACATAGTATATTGGCGAAATGCCGTTGATGGTCCAATTGGAAGACTAGCTTTCTAGGGTCACACTGGACTTGTTTTTTCTGTTGATATGAGTAACGATATGAATACAATCATTAGCGGGAGTCAGGATAAAACCATTAAAGTTTGGGACGCTCATACTGGAGATCTTTTAAAGACTATAAATGATCACAATAGCATAGTTTACTGTGTGGAATTTAATCCTACCGGCGAACAATTTGCCAGCTGCAGTGCAGATTCAACAATTAAAATTTGGGATTCAAGAACTTTAGAGTTAATTAAAACATTAAAAAATAACAGCCCATTAAAATCAATCAGCTATCATTCAAGTGGGAAATATATTGCCAGCGCTGGTCCCGGTTCAGATATTTATATATGGGATCTCTCAAATGATGAATTGTTCCGAACTCTTGAAGGACATACTGGATTGGTTAAAACGGTTAAATTCAGCCCCACTGGGAATAATATTATCAGTGGAGGTTCTGATGATAAGGTAATTATATGGGATAATGTTTTTTCAAATCCTGGTTTGGATTAATAACTTTATAGAGTCAAACAATTACTGCAGATCTAATAGGCTATTCATCAACGGTAAACGATTTCGCTATTTATGTGAATGAATAAACTTTAAAAATAGAAAAACCACTTAAAATATGTAATAGTAATAATTTCCGCTTACAAAACCCTTAATTAAAAAATGATGACCAACCAGCCATTTCCAAAATTTATTTGAGTAAAATCATTTTCTTAACAGACCGAAATATCTCATTACCTTGTGTGGGAACTGCTTTTATAGAATACAAATAAATACCAGATGCAAATGTACTAGCGTTCCAATTTACCTCATAAGTACCGGAACTTTGTACATCATCAACTAATTTTGCAACATTTTCTCCAACAGAGTTATAAACGATAACTTCAACGTTACTTTGATATGGTATTGAGTAGCTGATTTTTGTTGACGGATTAAACGGATTCGGATAGTTCTGTTCCAACCTGAAATCCGTTACTAATTCATCGGTATGTTCTACATCTGTAGGACTGTAAATAATTGTAAAATTGCTTTCACTCATATCTTCCAGTGAACCGTCAATAGAAGAGATTTTTACTTTATAATCAGTACCCGAAGAGATACTGTCGGATAATGTCCATTTGTACCCACCAGTCACAGAAAAAAAGTTATTGACAATTGTTCTGGAGAAAACATCATTTTTGTAAATATCTATATTTACACTATCCATTGTATTAAAATCCCAATAAATTACCAGGGAAGTATCGGTATCCCATGTTTCACCGCCATTAGGGAATGTTAAATCTATATATCCTGCGGTTGACCTAAAGTTCCATACATCTGACCAATCACCCCAACCTATAAGATTTTTCGATTTAACATGCCAAAAATAATCTTGTTCCTGGAGCAGAGTATTCAGCGTATAAGTTAGTGATGTTAGATTAGAATCATTAACAACAGGACTTGTAAAATTCTGATCAGTTGAAACTTGCAAATAAAACTTATCAGCAAAGCGTGTTGGAGACCTTTCTAATTTCAAAGGAACATCCTGGTTAACAAGCTGGTTGTTCAAAGGAGAAACAAGCCCGGGAATAGTTGCTACTACCGGTACATCCGGATAAGCAAAAATGAATTCACCTGCATAGCCAATACCTGAAACCTGAAGCTCATTCGTACCGGGTAAATAGGATGTTGACAATGGTTCGAAAACTCCTGAACCGATAGCCGGTCGGTTGTAAACAACTGTATTTGCCGGATTGGTGATCTGTGGTATCTGATCGACTTTAAACCAAAGATCGATGTTTAATGAATCGATGCCAAAAGTTTCAATTGTAATACGTGCAGGATAGACTAATGGTGCCCGGTCATCAAAAGAGGGATTAACAGGGGCATATTCAAACCTCTTTACATATATTTCATTGTAAAAGTCTGCAACGTAATTGAACTTAATTGTTGTTCCGGTTGTATCGGTTGAATTATTGAATATATAAGTGTTACCTTGTAAAACTTCGTATAAAATTACTGATGCCGTGGGTAACCCACTTGTCCAGGGAAATTTTAAAGCCCTGAAAGATCTATGCACCGGAGGCATTGAAAATTCAAGTGCAATACTTTTATCTGGATGGACCTCTGTAAACAGTGGTGCGCCAGTTGAGCTAGCTTGTCCCCAGCCTATTATAGAATTACCGTTTGCTAATCGCTGTACAGAACCATTTGCGGGAGCAAAAATATCAGGTGTGTGACGAAATTCCCAAACTAGCGTTGCTGTTTTATTCTGTTCATCTATTTTATATTGTACTCCACGGGAATATTGGGGTGAATGCTGGGTACCATTATCGAACAAAGTTATGTCTCCATTTGGCAGCACCCTAATGTCGTGCTGGTATGAAAAATAGTTTGGAGCATTAGAAGAATTCTCATTAATAAAAGTAAACTGATTTCGTTTGCCACCCAATATCCAATTAACATTTCCAGTCTGCCTATTTATACTTATAATACTTGAAGTATGCCTTATCGAATATAGGATATTTCCATTTGAATCTAAATCCAATGCGTTTGCATGTGTTAAATCGATTACATCAGTTTTCAGGTCTTCATATGAATCTGATATTGGAAGATAATCCCATGATCTCCATTGAAAAACAACATTTCTTGATTCATCAAGTTCTTGTACAACGTTACCAAC
>JARRKK010000013.1:0-26457 GCA_037388105.1 Ignavibacteriaceae bacterium
ACTGTAGAATCATATAAAGAATCTATTAGTAATTCCTTGCTAGTCGCAGAAAATGATATTTCTGGAAGTGTTACTCTTATTAATAATTCCATAATAAGTAGTAAAAGAACTACTATAAAAATATTGTGAGATATTAATTTCGCTATTTTCATTAGAGTTATAACGGCGTGGCTTTTCACCCGTCCGCTCTGGATAGCGATGTCGAAATGAAAAACTACTGCCAATAATTTTTAACTATATTTTTTACTAGAACAATGTTACAAGCAATGCTAATTTGCTCACTAAACCAAAAACTTAACCAATGCCGCTTTGAAAAGAAGCGGTCGGGTGGAAAATCTGGTTAGGTATTTTTTAAACCTACTACAAAGACTTAAGAAAATATTATATTTCATTTGTTAATCGAAGTAAATGGATTGTACCAACACATAATTTGTATGGTTATTTCTTAAGCCTAAAAGCAACTAGTGTAATATCATCGTTTTGCTTATTCTCTTTTCTCCACTCCTCCCCAGCTAAAAATAATTTATTGACAATTTCATTTACAGGTTCACAGGCATTCTGTAAAATTATTTCTTTTAATCTTTCCTCACCAAAAGATTCTTTGTTCTTGTTGAATAGTTCGGGAAGCCCGTCAGTCATAAGAAAAACTGTATCGCCAGTTTCCAATTCTATCTCTACTGTTTCATACGGGTACGATTCTACTGCACCAAGCGGCATCCCTTTTATTTTATATTCTTCAACTTTATTTGTTTTCTTCCGGTAGACCAATAACGGTGGTATGCCTGCCGAAGACATTATTAAATTGCGTCCATTAATTTTTACAAGCATAAAAGCCATATAAAGATTTTTTAATTTCATCTGTTTAATTGTGTGCGAACAACTATTCAGAAACTCCTTAATATCCATAGTATTTATATGAGTCAGGAACAAACTTTTAATAATCGATACCATCATTCCAGCTTTCATACCGTGGTCTGTTGCATCTCCAATAACAATTGATATTTCGTTATTCTCCGAAATATTATAATCATAATAATCACCGCCTACTTCTGTAGCAGGACGCATATCGAAACAAAAATCATAATTTTTTAGGCTAGTTATGCGCTGTGGTAAAAGAGATAATTGTAATTCGCGAGCTTCATTTAATTCTTTAGTTTTTCGGCTATCCTCCGCTTCAAGAACTCGTTGGGCAACTTCCATTTCTTTCGCTTCACGTTCTTTTATTAATATCGCCTTATTCGCTCTTGCAAAATCTCTGGCTAAATAAATCGAGGCAAAAATTATCAGACAGAGAAATCCAATTGGATAACCGTTGGTAATTTCTCTGAACGGTTCCATCAATCCAAGGTCCAGTAACAAATCGTAACTTGAGAAAAGAAATAATAAAAAGAATCCAGCTGCTATAATCCAGGCATCATATTTCTTTTTCTTTATGGCAGATATTAAAATCCTGGATGCTTCAACCGCAACAATTACCTGAGGAATTTGCACATAATCAAAATTATGAATTGGGTCGAGCACGGCAAAAAATCCCGTTATAACCAAAGCAGCAGCAATTAACCAAAAATACTTTGGGATATTAAAATCAAAGGCATAGTAGAGAAAAAGAAGTGCAAATACAGAATTATACGGCATCACAGCACGGTGTAATCTAAGGTAGGTTAGTCCTTGTGCAGTCTGACCGGACAATGAAGCCTGATAATCAAAAAATATGTTGAGTGCATACAAAAATAAGAAGATGGCAAAAAATAAATTACTTTTAAACCGTCGGTTATATAAAAATATAATGAGATGTAATATTCCGAAGGATACTGCGACAGTAGAAAAAAATATTTGTTGGTATAAAAACATTCTAATTTCTTTATTTAAATCAAAACATTTTCTAAAGTATGCCTATCCTATGCTTCTACCGATTTAAAGTTGACATATAAACATTAAATAAAAAAGTAATATGACTACTTTAAAGTGTTGATATTATTTTAATAAAAATCTGTTAATTTTTTTATTTTGTTCACTATTTGAACCTTTTTTAGTTATAAAATCTTTCCTTCCGCCGTAATATCATTCAATTAACTTTGTGTATAACTCGCTTCATAACAGTTAATATATAATTCTCAAATCAGGTGACAATTACAAAGTATTTGCATAATCAGGTACCTTAATTCACCAGGATAATAAATTAACAAATTTGCCGGTTAAATAAATCCCTTTTGTACAAGGACAGTTTAAACAAGCAATATATTGCTCTGTTTTTATTTAAATCAGAATTAATCGGAAAAAATAAAATATGAAAGTATTTTAATTGTGGTAAACTAATACTGATCCGAAACATTCAATCTGATGGCGGCTGATTCAGTAATACCAAGATTTCTAAATGGTTATCGAGTGATGTGAGAACTTGGGTTTTGACGCGCGAACGCGTGCACCACTAATTGGTCCGCCCAATAACGCACTGATCAGAAACAGATCGAACGATCCGGCCATCTATGGTATGAGTCCGAGAATTATAAGTACAAATCCCGGTAAGGCTGATAATTCTTGTGAATCAGAAACTATAATGTTCAGAATTAAATGCAGATTATCAAAAGCTATTTTTTACAGAATAATTAAACAATTCGTAATTTTTTTAAGAATCCAAAAATACTATTTAAACAATCTTATATTTTAGTTGAAAGCATAAATTTAAATAAGAATGGAAATTACTCCTGACAAAAAATTTCCAATCCACGGCTGGTTTGGAATTATATTAATAATTATTTTTTGGTACCTTAACTGGAATCTTACAGGTCTTCGAACACATTTGTTCTTCTTCCCTCTTTGGTTAGGATTCATTTTAACAATAGATGCAATTGTACTTTCCAGAAAAGGTTCATCACTTTTAAGCAGAAGTAAAAAACAATTTATTATTCTGTTTATTGTTTCTGCTCCCGCCTGGTGGCTCTTTGAGTTGATAAATATGAGAACAGAAAACTGGATTTATGATGGCAGACAATATTTTACCGATATTGAATATGCTTTACTTGCGACAATTAGTTTTTCAACAGTAATGCCTGCCGTTTTCAGCACAACAGAATTAGTTAGATCATTCGATTGGATTAGCAGATTTGCAGACAGGAAAAAGCTGATTCCCTCAAATAAGATGCTTACTTATTTTATACTGTCCGGATTTATTATGTTGAGTTTGATAATAGTATTACCCGATTATTTTTATTTCTTAGAATGGACAGCAGTATTTTTTATTCTTGAACCGATTAATTATAAATTAAAAAACAAAACACTATTTGAGTTAACAGCTAAAGGTGATTGGCGGCAAATCATTTCGCTAATGGCAGGTGCACTATTGTGTGGATTTTTCTGGGAAATGTGGAATTATCACTCTTATCCAAAATGGATCTACAATACTCCGATGGTAAATTTTCTACACATATTTGAAATGCCGTTTCTCGGTTACCTGGGGTACATCCCCTTTTCACTTGAGCTATTTTCAATCTATAACTTTGTAACGGGAATATTTAAGATCAAAAACAATTCTTACATTCAATTGGCTTAACATTACTAATGAATTAATAATTTTTTATATTGATAATATCATTTTAAACTAAAATTAAAGCTGGCGTATGGGAAAAGGAGATAAAAAATCAAAACGGGGGAAAATTTTTAAAGGTACTTATGGAAAGCGGAGACCGCGCAAAAAACAGAGTGATTGGGTTAATGTACCAAAGGAGAAGGAAAAAGTAAAAGCCAAAGTTGAAGAAAAAACCAAATGTAGAAAAGACTAAGGAAGTAAAAGCAGAAGAAAAGACTGAAGAAAAACCGAAGGAAGCAAAAGCAGAAGAAAAGACGGAAGAAAAACCAAAGGAAGTAAAAGCAGAAGAAAAGACGGAAGAAAAACCGAAGGAAGTAAAAGCTGAGGAAAAAACTGAAGAAAAACCGAAGGAAGTAAAAGCAGATGAAAAACCTGAGGAAGAGTCTAAGGAAACAACAACAGAAAAGAAGACTGAGGAAATAAAGAAAGAAGAAAAGACTAAGGAAGTAAAGTCAGAAGAAAAAACTGAAGAAGTAAAAGCAGAAACTAAAAAAACAGGAAAGAAAAAACCTGGCAGGAAAAAGACTACTAAAAAGAAGAAATCAGAGTAAGTACCGACCGTAATACTCCTTTAGTAATGATTGAAAATGATAAACCCCCTGCTCTTCTGTTGGGGAAAACCCCCCTTGATTATATCCTTTTGATTCAAGTCCGGACTGTACTTTCTCACAAATAAAAATATCTTCTTTCTGTACTTCATCACTAAAAGCAATATCATTCTCTATACTTTTTATTTTGGAATCATCATTAATAGTGTCATAGTAGTAATCAAAAATTATTCTGGTGCTGTTTCTACTTGTTGGAAGAACCAGATTTGTTTGTAACCTTCCGGGCAATATATTCAGCATTATGTTAGGGAAAATGAAATAGTAAAAAGCGCTGCCTTTGCCATAAATGTTATCCTCTTTTAATGGACTTACTTGGAGTGAATAATATTCTGATAATTCAGTTTCATATTCTTTTGTCTCTAATACCTTCGATAGTCCGGGATGTACAAATGGTAAATGATAGCCTTCTAAATAATTATCAATATAAACCTTCCAATTACAGTTTAAATTGTACTCAATCCTTCTATAAAAATTAAGTGTACTTATATCAACAGGGGCAATCCGTTTATTTATTCCATTCATCATATCAGATAATTTAACCGGGGCTTCGTCAAGAGCAATAAATATTAATCCTTCCCATATATCAATGTTAACTGGCTTCAAACAAATATCGGTTAGGTTTGTTTCCATTGAATTGAATTTTGGTGCTTTTTTTAGGTATCCGTCTAATTGATATGTCCAGCCATGATATTTACATTGTAATAATTTTACATTTCCATCTTCCAGGGCAAGCGGACCTCCTCGATGTTGACATACATTATAAAAAGCCCGTATTTTTCCATCGTTACCCTTTATAATAATCAAAGGGTTATCCAGATAGTTAAACAAAAAGTAATCACCGTTCTTTTCCAACCGTTTAACATGCCCAACACACTGCCATATTGAGCTAAATAAATTTTCGAGTTCGAACAGGTAAACTGATTGTTCACTATACCACGTTGATGGTATTGTATTTGACTCTTCTAATGGAGATACAGTTAAATCAGTTTTACGAATAATATCTGTAATATTATTACTCATTGATGAATGATGTAAGTATTATTGTTTCTATTCACATCAGGAATATGTGAATCCCCTAAAACTATTTTATGAATTATTTTATCGGTTTTTTCTGTGATAATTATTTCATTATTTCCATCTTCCCATATCGAAACATCCTTATAAACCACAAATTCAGTATCATCATCATAATAAACTATCAGTTTAACAGGAACAGGTATGTTCCCTTCTTTTTTTACAGTTATACTTACACCGGATTCATTCACTTCTACTTTTTGGATTGAAAGATCAGGATAACCAAATTCAAAAAACCAGGGTTTCCAAAACCAATTTAAATTTTTACCTGTTGCTTTATTAAAAGTAAAAAAGAAATCGTAAGGAATTGGATGTTTGCCATTCCAATTTTTAATATATGAATGTAATGTTATTAAGAAAAGTTCATCACCTAACATATCTCTTAAAATATCATATGCTGCTCCGGGTCTGGAGTATGCTGAGTTAGTATATGCTTCGCCTCTGAGTTGTATTGTAGGAACTGCTAAAGGCAGATCAATTTCAGTTCCCGCATTTCGCTGAAAGCCTAACATATGTAATCTACGTTGATCATTTCCTTCAACCATCCGTTCCTGAAAATCAAATGGAAGCATATCTGCCCACCCTTCATCCATATAAGCATATTTCGTTTCATTGATCCCCATATAAAAGGGAAAGTACATATGAGTGACCTCGTGCGAAGTTACAGTTAGCGTTCGGGCCAAAGTTGAATATGAACCGTCATTAATCATCATAGGGAATTCCATTCCACGTTGTCCGTTAAAAACGGTTATGGCCGGGAATGGAAACGGCCATTCAGGCATTTCAAATGAACAATACGCAATATATTGTTTTGCAATCTGTGTTACATCAGGAAAATCCTCGGAGGATTCTTTATATGCAGCATCTACAAATACTTTTCTGTTTATAGTACTATCAACAATTACGCTGCTGCCATCCCATAAGTAATGATCGCTGATTGCAAATGTAAAATCTGTAACCTTATTTGCACTGAACTTCCAAACGTTGTAGGTTTTTTTGTCTTTAAATAAATTTCCTTTCATAAGATCATCGGCAGTTACAATTCGAACGACTTCTTCGGAATTGTTTGCTGTCTTATACCTATTTAAAATCTTTTCGGAAAGAATCTCATCGGGGTTTTGTAAAATACCGGTAGCCCAAACACAAAAAGTATTTGGTACTTCAATTTCAACGTTAAAGTTTGCAAAATCATTATAGAATTCCTGCTCACCACCATAGTTGTACAAATCCCAACCATCAACATCATCATACACAGAAACTTGTGGATACCAGTTACCAATAAAAAATGAAGTTGAGTCATACGCTCCCATTCTTATCGGAAATTCATGCGGAATAATAAAACTCCATTCAAAAGCCAGATCGATTTCAGAATTCGGAGAAAGAGGTTCATATAGATTTAATATCAAATTTGTATCTGATCGTCTTACACTAACACCGTCAGGATCTATCTCTTCCCCTCTTAAAGATATTTTTGATACTTTTACTCCATCGTTAATTGCGTTAGGTGGAACAGATAAATCACGGGCATTTCCAACCTTAAATATATCCGGATATAATCGCACCACTATAATATCAAGAGTATCGGGACTGTTATTTCGGTAAGAAATTGTCTCTGATCCGTAAAGCATCTTTGTTTCAGGAACAACTTTTACTTTTATATTATATGCAGACGAATTTTGCCAATAATTTGGTCCTGGTGATCCATCATATGAACGGGTACCTTTATCATAAGCTCTTTTAATATTCAAAGGAATAAATAATTTATTTTGTGCCAGTAAAAAGGTGTGATAAAGGATAGTTATTGTAGTAATTAAACAGAACAACGATATGTAACGATGCAGCATTTAACCTGTAGAAAACTTTATCTAAATAGAAAAATATATTGCATCAATCAAATAGCGAATTGTCACCCAATTCAAACTTAGTTTTACCAAACCGTTTGTATGCAAGTTGTGTGGCTTCCCTTCCTCTGGGCGTTCGTTGAATGAATCCCTGTTGAATAAGGAACGGCTCATATACCTCTTCAATAGTCCCTGCATCTTCATTTACCGCAACAGCAAGTGTGTTAAGACCTACAGGTCCGCCATTGTATTTTTCAATGATAGCAAGTATAATCTCTTTGTCCATTTCATCAAGCCCGTATTCATCAACGTCCAGAGCAGTCAAAGCTTTTTTTGATATTTCTAAATCAATGCTGTTAAGTTCATCATAATCTGCAAAATCACGTGTTCTCCTTAAAAGTCTGTTCGCAATTCGAGGTGTACCGCGTGCTCTCATTGCTATTTCGTACGATGCTGCGGCTTCAATATCTATGTCTAAAATATTTGCAGAACGCAGCACAATTGTTTTCAGATTTTCTGCCGCATAATAATCCAATCTGAATCTTATCCCAAATCTATCCCGAAGAGGAGAGGTTAACATTCCTGCTCGTGTTGTTGCACCAACTAAAGTATATTTAGGCAAGCTTATCTGCACTGTACGGGCATTAGGTCCTGTGTCAATCATAATATCGAGTTTGTAATCTTCCATTGCAGAGTATAAATATTCCTCAACAACCGGACTTAAACGATGAATTTCATCAATAAACAAAACAGAGCCTTCCTCCAGGTTTGTTAGAATTCCGGCAAGATCACCAGGCTTTTCAACTACCGGTCCAGATGTTACCTTTAACTTAACACCCATTTCATGTGCAAGAATGTGTGCTAAGGTTGTTTTACCGAGTCCCGGAGGACCTGTAAGTAATGTATGATCTAAAGCTTCTCCCCGTTTTTTTGCAGCAGAAATAAAAACTTTCAGGTTTTCTGTTATTTTATTCTGCCCTATAAAATCTTTAATGGTTAACGGACGGAGCGACTGTTTAATAACAAAGTTATGCAAATATATATTTGCAAACTATTAGGTTACAAGTTGTTTGTTCCTGATATTAAACACATGAACTATTAGTACCATTATTGTCATCAAACCCAACATTAAGATTGCAAAGAAAAATGTTATCCAGCCTGTAAAACTTTTTTCAAAAAAGGTGTATAACCCCGGGTTCCAGGCGCTGCCATAAATAAGTACTAAATGGACTACATATATTAAAAGAGTATTTCTGCCAATTAAGATAATAAATTGTGGTATTGAGTCTGCCTTTAATGAAATAAAAGATACTATTGAACTCAGCAATAAAACAAAACCAATTCTTAAAAATATTAAACTTATGCTCGCCGAATTGACCTCAGTCATATTATACAATTGGCTTGATAGGTACCCGGTACCAAAGGATGCAACTAAAAAAGTCATGCTAATTGCTGCTAAGTATATACTGAAATTGAGGGATTTGAAAATCATTGGATTTCTTGCCAGGTAAGAACCAAGAACTCCACCTGCAACTACATATCCTGCCCAGGGGAATATTGGAAAAACTGATCCGCCTCCTTCATAAAAATAACCTGCAAGAAAACGGGGCAACATACTGTTCCAATCAACACTAAAAAAGAAAGGTGACAAAATAAATATCAAAAATGCTGCGGCTGAAAAAACAATATAGTCATTCAAATTCAACCTCTCTGATATATAAAAAAGAAAGAGCAGCCCAAATAAACGAGCAGCCCTCTCCTAATTCCTTTTAATACTCGCACATTTTTACTAAACGGTTCCTTTACAAGACGAAATAAATATGTAAACACAGTTCCTGCAGTAAACATAAAAATAGGAGCTGTCATTCCACGCATAAAATACCATATTGAATAAATGACATTATCCGTGTTTCGGTAACTATCGGATAGCAGTGCGTCAACTGTATGACCCTGTACCATTTGAAAGACAGCAAATGCACGTAATAAATCGAGAAAGATAATTCTGTGTTTAGTTTCTGTAGAAGACATTATTAAATAATAAACAAACTGTGGAGTATCCAAACATTATATTGTAAGAAATATAGTGAAAAATTGGATTCTAACTGATAAAGAAAGTTATTCGATTAGTGAAGTTACGCAAGATTTCAAGTTTTATCGCTTGGACTCTGTCTATTGCAACTAGATTCTGTTTTATTGCTGTTAATATTTACTATTTTATTAAAATCATTTTTCTAATCTTATTAAAAATACCTGCCCCACCGTTTGCCGGGTAAACTTGCAATCTATAGAAGTATATGCCGCTCGATAACTCACTACCATCAAATTCAACGTTATAACTTCCTGCAGGTTTTTCCTCGTTAACCAAAGTTGTAATTTCGTTTCCTAAAACATCATAAACCTTGAGGGTAGCAAGACTTAATTCGGGAAGTTCGTATTTAATGGATGTGGTTGGGTTGAATGGATTAGGAAAATTCTGTCTTAACTTATAATCCTCCGGGTGAATGTTTTCAGCTTGAAGATAAACAGTTGGATCTGAGTAACCCAATACGTTTATTACTTGTGAGATTATTTCATATTCTTTTTCCATTCGCAAATGTATATCATCTGAGAATTCCCCGATTGAATCGGGAGAAAATCGTATTTGTAAAATCTTTTTTTGATTCGGTTGAAGAGGAATTGGAAAATTACTTACGACAGAAAACATTGTTGATCTGCTATAATAACTTGTCAATTCCACCTTCTTACTTGAATTATTTGTAATAACTAATTCTTTTGTATTACTTGTATTTACAGGTATATACTCAAAATTAATACAGTAAGTATCAGCAGTTAATAAATTTGTTCTCCAGGGAAATCGATAAACGCGATAGTTTACAGCAGAACTCAAATATAACTCAAATGTCTTCGTCCCATCATTTTTCACTTCTCTTACGGCAGGATCAGAATAATTACCCCAGCCAATGATTGTTCTGCCGTTATCTAATCTTTGAGTGCTACCCATAGTAGACGAGTAAATAGAATTATCGGAATAATCCCAAATAAGAGTTGCAATCTTATTCTTTTCATCCAATTGATACTCTAACAAACTTGAATAGGGCGGGGACAATAAATTACCATTACTGAATAAGATTAAATTTTTGTTTGGGATGCGCCTTGCATCGTGTTGATGTGAAAATCCGCGAGTATCATTTATAAATTGAAATTGGTTATTTTTTCCTCCGAACCGCCATATTATTTCCCCTGTAATTCTGTTAATTTTTGTTATCTCATCCAGATGTCTGCAAGAAATTATGAGGTTTCCATCAAAATCCAATTCAACAGAATTACCATGAACATAATCAATTGTATGAGCGGTTAAATCAATATCATCAGTTGCATCCGTGATATTAAAATGGTCCCAACTTCTCCACTGAAAAACTACATTTTTATTTACATCGAGTTCCTGAACAATGAGTCCAATAACACGTGCAGCTGCATCACCTCCGGGAACGATTGTATCCATTCTTACAGTCTGGCTATCATAACTCATCAATAATGAATGACCATTTGGTAAAATTTGAAAATCGTGTACATCAGTTATATAACCATTCCCACATTTGAAACTGTCAAATATTGCGTATGAGCTATCTAATGCATAAAACTTACTAACAGAACTGTCAAAATAAGTCAGCACACCATTTCCATTTAATTTGAAATCCATACATCTGCCGGCGTATGTTCTATAAAAAATAGGTACTCCATAGTTGTCCATAATTATCAAATGACCCGGAATAAACGAAGGTAATGGAATTGGTGCCATAAAAATATAACCCGCAGATGGATCATTAATTATCGAAATACTATATTCAGATTTTAATTCCTGCTCAATATTAACATTGTTTAAAGAGTTTATGTTTTTAGTCCAGGAATCCGAGATTTTAAAATGAAAAATTAGATCCATTATTTTACGTTCTGAAGCTACAATCTTGCTTCCATTAAGCACAACCGTTATTGTCTCACCTTCGGTGAAAGGTGACCCTAGATTAAATATGTGAGTTTTGTTATCTTCCAATAGGATAAATTTGCCATCGTGTAACCCACTAATAGTCCCTTTTACTTCAATTATATTTTGTTCATCTAACGATGATTTTTCAATAGTTTCTTTTGACTTTATAATTATGTTAGTCATTGGTGAAACTAATTCGGAATTTGGTACAGGTGAAATGTAGCTAAATTGTGCGTATGCATCATTCTGAGCCGATACGTGAAGATGAGTAAAAAGTATTAAAATTATACAGCTCTATATTGTTTTATTCTTACTCACTTAGTTTCTTCTAGTTTTCATTTTTTGAACCTAAAAGTTGGGGCAATTTTATTTGTAACCACTAGTAATAAACTTGCACATTATTTATTACAGATTCAAGAATTGTATTTATACTGAATAAAGATTTCTGGTTATTAACAGGGAGTAATAAAAAACCTCGGTATGCCGGGGTGATGAGGATTTAAATAAATTTATTAATGAGATCCTTCACCTGCTGTAGCAAGATCAGGATCAGGGCTCCGCCGTTACTTTAATAATACCATTTTCCTTGTCTGTTGGAATTCTTTTCCGGTTGTTCCTTTAGCACGCATCTTATAAAAATAAATTCCGCTACTTACTTTTACGCCGTTCCGATCTTCTCCATTCCATATTACACTATAATTTCCTGAATTCATTTCTTCATTTACTAACTCAGTGATGGCTTGTCCTAACAGATTATAAATTGTTAACCTTACATCCGAATTTACAGGTACAGAAAACTCTATCAATGTGCTTGGGTTGAATGGATTAGGGAAGTTTTGCGACAATGCGTATGCATTTATAACTAAATCATTATCTGTATTAACATTGGTTGCTGTCGTAAACCATTGTAAAATAATATTTAAGAAATCAGTACGAGTAATACTGGATTCATTATTATTAATACTTTCGAATCCAAATCCCAGAATGATTATCTTACCCCCATTACTATTCAATTTCCAACCACCAGCGGGATTGGTACCATCCTCATTATAAGCTAATAAAAAGTTAAAGCTGCCTGTCGATGCTAGAATATCCATAAATAGATCATTATCTGCTCCGTCATCACCATTAATTCTTAAATGTTCAAATTGATCACCCAATATATCACCAGTTATTCCATAGGTGTGACGGGTTATTATACCGGCATTTCCAACCCAGCTAACTCCAATAACATCATGAAGAAAATCGGGATATGAACTTTCCATATATTCGGCAATCTTTTGTCCACTAAAAAATAAGTTTCCGCCATTATCCAAATACGTTGTAAAGGAATCTATCTCTGTTTTTGTGAACGTTCCACTATTTCTTCCAGTAAAAACTATAATTGCTTCTCTTTGTGATATGTACTCCGGATCTTTCTGATATGAATCTTCATAGTAACTACCTAATTCTAATAATGCCGATTTATAGTAATCTCCCAAAGATTCTTTCTCTGCACGGGATATTAATAATATTTCAGGAATTCCTATAACAACTTCTACCGTATCGATTATTGTAATTCCCTCGCTAACCACTTCATAATCTAAATTTATTATTCTGCTCTGGAAATCCGGTGCAACTGTTATTGCATTATCAAACGTAACTGTTTGACTTGTCATTCCATCAATAGTTACATTCATTTCATTAATCCCCAGGGTAATGCCTGGTTCTATAATAGAGTATCTTACTACCGTGTTAGAACTTGATGGTGTAATATTCTCCAAATAAAAATTTAAATTGCCTGTTTCACCTGCTTCTACTCTACCGTTCTGTTGTATATTCTCAGAGATATTAAAATCATTCAGTAGAACCAATGGGATAATCGTAACATCGAAATCCGCAATCATATCACTACCATCTTTTTGAATGTTTCTCACTGCTGCGAAAGTGTTAATTAAATTATAGTTTTTACTATCAGGATTTGTATCCCAATCAAATCTCGTATTGTTTGATGAGCCGGGAAATGGATCGCCAGCGTCCCCTCTACCTGAACCGATATTCAGATGCCTGTTACCATCTGCTTGTTCAAGATCAACCAGATAATGATTTTCATTTTGATTATTAGATTGCGTATCATCAACATGGAAGATTAGAAATCCGGAATCATAGAGATTTGCATCAAATCCAATCTGCTGTCTGTTTTCTATTAAAAAGTATTGAGGGGTGATTGAGGAATTTTTCCACATTCTATACACTACAGGATTTTCTTCAACATTTGGTACTGATAGTGCTTCCTGAAATGTTGTTATATTAATCGGTGTTACCCATCCAAGTTCCTTTTTTGCCCAGGCACTCATATGAACAGGAGTATATGGTGAAGAATTATTTCCTCCCCAGCTTCCAGAAGCCATTAAACACCAGTTGCCAAGACCCGATGAAGATCCATCAGTATCATATAAATCAGGTAATCCAAAGATGTGCCCGAATTCATGCGCAAAAACACCAATATGTATTAGTGATCCGCTATTATTACTACCGCTATTACGCTCGGGCATAATGGCATAGGGTCCATCAATTATTACATTCTGTCCTGAAAGAGGATCAATATCATTAGTAATATATGACTGGTTTGTAAAATTACGAAAATCCCATCTATGTGACCATATGTTGCTTGCGCCCGACTCAGCTCCAGCTCCGGCATGGATGACTGCGATGAATCCAATGTGTGGTTTGCCCTGATTATTATAGTACTGAATATAGTCTGCATAGTTAAGTGTGGAATCAGAGACTTGTATTAATTCCGCAACAAAGCGGGGTCCTCCCTGCGTTCCCAGGCCGTTATTACTGCCTTCATATTGGGAGAGAGATCGGGGCAGATCATACCAACCCTTGGCATACCCGGTAAAATAAAGCTGGTCGTAAGAAACTTCTGTATAATACTCAGTTACTGTTCCCGTTGGATTTGGCCCATCGTAAATTTTAGCCTGGATCTCTTCCTGAGTGTAATTTCCTGTAAGATCTGTGTACTGTCCCATCAAAGTTAGAGCACTAACTGTATCCTGACCAAGTACACTATGTGGGAGTAATCCCATCGAGATTTGTTCTCTTAAAAGCTTTCTTTCTTTGAATTTATCAGCGTAGTAACCTTTTGAATATTCATTTTGAATCATCTGCTGAAATTCCAAATAGTAAGATGGTGGTTTTACGCCTTTTTTTGGTGAACTTGTTGCAAAGCTAAGAGCTACACAGATTAAACTCAATGTGATGGTTAAGCTGAGGTCGAGATTTCTCATATTTTACAATAAAAATTTTGTTGAATGAAAAATAACGATGAACCACTAATCAATTTAACTATTAACGCAATTTGTGTAGAAAGTTAGTAATTCGTAGTAGAAAGTGAATGCAAAAATAATTCCAGTAGTTAATAGCCAGATACCCGTTTTAATCAAATAATTGCTTTACTAACTTAATTTCGCGTTATTTCATTCAACAGCTTTTAATAACATTAGTTCCTAATTTTGAGTAGTAATTACGATTTGCTAAGCATAGTTAGTATCATATGATACTATTTTAATAATACCATTTTCCTTGTATGCTGGAATTCTTCTCCGGTTGTTCCTTTGGCACGCATCTTATATAAATAAATTCCACTACTTACTTTTATACCATTCTGATCTTCTCCATTCCAAACAACATTGTAAGTACCAGCATTCATTTCTTCATTTACCAATGTTGTTATTGCTTGTCCTAATAGATTGTAAATCGTAAGTGTTACATTGGAATTTACAGGTACTGAAAACTCTATCGATGTGCTTGGATTAAATGGATTAGGATAATTCTGTGATAAATCGTATTCTTTTGGTACTTCTTCTTCATCTGTCTCATTCCCAATGCTGGATATTTCACCTGACAGACTATATGCCAACCCTGTTACATTATCAAATCCAATCTGTCCAACTAGTGTTCCTGCTGCATCTGTTGTACTTATAGTTATTAATTCCCCCGTCTCCATGGCACCTCCTATTATCCCGTACAAAGTGCCATCATCATCAAATGCAAGATCATTTGTTGTTACATCAAATCCTGTTTCGCCAACTAATTTTGCATCACCTGTTGTTAAATCAATAGTAAATATTTTATCCTTTGTAGGACCGAAAACTATTCTTGGTGATGCCCATAATTCATTTGTTACCGGATGAAATGTAATTGATGTAATTTCAATACTTGCAGAAACTATATTTTGATAACTCCCATCAGACAAATCAATAGTATATATATCTCCCGCACGGGTTGAACCATATAATGTTCCCGATGTATCAAAAGCAACACTTGACATAAGACCTAAATCTAATTCATATTCTGTATATGCATCACCACCCGTAGCATTCACTCTTGCAAGTTCTGTTGCGGAAGTGCCTGTAGATATTCCATATATGATATTTGTATTAGGATTTATTGCCAGACTATTCAACTCATTAAAGTTTGATGATCCCAACTCAGTGCCGGAACCGGTATTTTTATCTACCGTAAGTATTCTACCATTTCCCTGTATTCCGGTGGAGGAATAAAGTGACCCGGTAACTGCAGGATTTATCTCAAATCCTGTCCCGTTCAAAGTTAATCCGTCAAAATTCGGATCGTTATCATCAAATGACATTAGCAAATTGTACAATGCTACACTATCTGGATTAAATTCTAGTTCAAGATCTAGGCTATCATATGTAGAAAGTGTTAGGGGGAAAGATAAATCTGTAAGTAAGGTAAAGGGGCCTACTTGTGATGTTATATCATTTATAATAAGGTCTTTCTCACCATAATTTGAAATTATTAGAACTTCAGTTGTAGGGTTTGTACCAACCTCAGTATCATTGAATTCTACTGGATTTAACCTGGTGTATAAAGTTGCATCTGCATACGGTTTCATTCTTATTTCCGTTAACCAGGTACTCCAATCGGCTGTAGCTGAGCGGAATTGTGAATAGAGCCAAATGTTGTATTGATTAATTGGGTCAACAGCAGCGCTAAAATAATCGCCCCAACGATTATTAGCACCAAAGTATCTCTGGCCTTGCATCATAACTTTACTTTGGCTAAGCCCGGGAGGATCTGTAGCTAATCTTGTTGAGTAATATGCACCTATATATTCTGCATCTGCAGAACGACTATATGTAATAGCAATATTGTGATCTTTATCCACGGTGATTGCAGGTGTTATGTAGTAATATCCTTGTGCTCCTTGCTCTACCTGCTCAATAACGGCATTAGAATTTACATCAATAACAAAATATTTTAAACTTGCATTAGCTATAAAATGTGAGTTCCGAATAGAGTGTGCTGCATAAATTTTTCCATCTCTTAGTACCGGAGCTTTTGCGATCCAGGTAAAAACATCAACTGTATTACTTCCCCCTAACTGCCTTGCACTTGGTGCCCTGTAATAAACCGGAATAGGCAGATTAACACTGCTTAATACCGGATTTGATAATGGTTCACTAATTCTAAACAGTGTATAAGTATTTGTTGGACCGTTACCATCCCGTGCATAAACAAAATAGGCAGTATCTATACCTGCATCGTAAGAATAGCAAGGGTGAATAACATCTACGGGTGATCCATTAATTCTTATATTCCAGATATCAGTCCATGATATAGAGTCACCCTGAGCAGCATAAAATTCGCTTGAGTTTAAAATTCTTATCTTGTCATAATCATATCCACCAGCAAAAGCAAACTGACGAGAATTTATATACAAGGCTTGATAATCATAACCTATCTTTGGATAATCACCCCAATTAACCGCAGAAGTATCACCATTAAGTTCCGAACCAATAGCATACATATACCATGTACCAATTGGATTTTCGTCGTCCGAATAACAAATAACAAACGGTGCTTCTAAAATTGTATTATTTCTAGTAAACCAAAGCATTACAAATCTACCATTATAGTGATCGTAAATAACTTGGGGATCAGAGATCAGCGGAGCGTTCACCACTTGATTTACCCACGCTGATTCCGAAATGCTTATTAACTGATTCCCATCCCGGTCATAAATATTAAATCTTCCGTTAACAGCCGCGATTACATGATTTGGTCCAACCGACATTGCTGGATCGGGAGGCCAACCGTTGACGAATGGTATTGATTCAAAACTGTGAAGTTCGAAACTTGTACCAATTCCATTGCTGAGAGATGAATTGGTATTACTATCATCCACGTATACATAATTATCAAACACCGGTGTGTTACCATCATATTTTATTGGCTCAGGTTCATATTCCATCATTTTATAAACACGGGGTGGTTCAGAGGATTTATTAACTTCAGGTATAAAAAGAAAATCATCAGTAGTTACAACTACCCCACTGTTAACACTTCCTGTAGCCGGTCCATTGTATGTTTGAGCATTAACGGTTATGGATAAAAGAATAAAAATTGTATTTAAGTAACTAAAATATTTCATAATATCTTCACTGTTATCTTTGTCATTTTATTTATTATAAAATTAATGATTACTCAAATATAATTCAAAATAGTAATTTGTAATGATTGTTTTCTATAAGAAGATAGAAGCTTAGCGATAAATATTTACTGGTTGGATTTGACGTTTTCCAGTAAATAATCAGCAACCGCTTTAGCTTCTGCGGGTTTTAATCCGGGGTTAGGCATTGGAGGATACTCAGGATCTACCTTAACAGGATTTCGTATAAAGGCAATTAATTCTTCTTCCTTACCGAAGTATTTAGGAACCACTTTGTTATGAGGTGGACCAACAAGTTTTACATCAAATTTATGACATGACACGCATCTAATATTATAGATTTCTTCACCGTTAAGTTCAGCCGGACCGCTTAATCCTTTTAACTCCATTAACATTTCCTCATATTGATTGGCAAGTGTAGCTGATTGAACTTTCGTGGAGTTGCTCATAACTGATTGATCACTGATAATTACAGACAGCACCATAAACAAAATAGTAAAAAACAATAATGCCGTATACTTGCTTTGAAAACGGGCAAATATCATATAAAGGAAATTATAACTGATGAATAATGTCAGTAACCCGATAACGATGAATGAAAATACAGCAGCCGAAAGTGAATTTTCAGGCATCATAAATAAGTTGATTAACATAAAGAAAGGTATAAAGATAGCAGAGATAAAAGTTATTCTTAAAGCTATACTCCGAACAAATTTTCCATACTCTTCGTCATCATTCCGCTTGCCGTCATCTAAATAAAAAATACCAAAGAGAAGAGCGCCACCTGTTATAGTAAATGAAGCAATGAAAAAGAAGATTAATCGAACAAGAACTCTCCATGAAAAAAGATCTCCAAACAATCCGGATGACTGCCAGTCACTATAGAAAACAGCAGAGGTCAGTCCGGTAACAAAGAACCATAAAGCAAAAAAGAGAAAAGTAAGTCCGACTTTTCCAGCATTAAGATCTACATCCACCATATATCTGAATGAATGCATAAAGTCATAAATGTAATTCAATGATATTGTAAGCAGTATAAAAGAGACACCAAGATAGATTAACCCTGAACTGTCCGATGCCTGTAATAATTGTGAAAATATTATTATTACAGTGAGAAGCGGCATCAACCCAAATATCAGACCTACATTCTTATTTACAGTAACAAGTTCAATTAAATCTTTAGCAAGCTTTTTAAAATTATTATCAAGTTCAATTCTCTCTTTTTTCTTAAAATATATTGTTAGCCATGTACCACTAAAAATCATGCTGATAAATGTTATGAAAATGAACAATAAAATAATAAGTAAATAATGCAGTAGTTGAATGTGTTCTGCAGATTGCGGTAAAGCTATAATTTTAAGAAAATCCATTTAGCTAATCAATAATGAATGTTTAAGTTATTAGTTTATCAACAGAAATTACCAGAAGGACCAATAATGCAAATAAATTGATCTCTCTAAAAGCAAATCTGAAAGAAAAATTTTCCTTTTCTCTGCTCAAGAGTTTTGCAGCACTCCATGTTAACAATATACCTGCAACAAGCATAGAGTAATACAAAAAAGAAAATTCAACAACATTAAAGAATGGGATCAAAAGTCCGGTAACTACAGTGGCAACAATCCAAACGTAAATTATCCTGGCAAACTGATCCCTGTTAAAAAATTTTGTAATTGTTGGGAATCCCGCCTGCTTGTACTCATGATCAAATGAGATCATTAATAACCAAAAATGAGGTATCTGCCAGATAAAAAAGAAGGCTGATATAATGATGATTTCTTTATCCAAAATATATCCTCCAGCCGCAACCCATCCAACAGCGGGGGGAATTGCACCAACCAGAGAACCGGGAAGAATTGCCAGAGAAGATTTCTTTTTTAACGGTGTATAAAAAGCATTATACCAGATTAAATTTAAAAGGGCCAATCCAGTAGCCAATAACCCTGCACCCAAGAAAAGGATTAAGGTGCCGGTAAAGATAAAAATGAGTGCTAATACCGTTGCATTCCTTACACTAATTTCTCCGGATGGTATTGGTCTGCCTTTGGTTCTGTTCATTAATGCATCGGTATTCCGTTCCTGAATATGGTTAACAATAGCCGATCCGCAGGCGAGAATCAATATACCAACAACAGGTGCAATTAAGTTTAAGTTAAATTCTCCTGCTGCTGCAATAAAACCAACCCCGGTGGTTAGTGTAACAAACAATGTAATCCTTAACTTGGTTAATTCAACTAATATTTTAATTTTTGATTTCAAATTTGATAATACAATAACAATTATATTAATTCAGAATATTAATTTTCGTCGTATCAGTTTCATTTTCACCGTTTGGGGATTCTAGTTCTTTATTATTTCCAGCCTTTTTCCAATTATTAAATTCACCTTGAGGCATAACAAATATTTTACTCAACATATAAGAATGATTCATTCCGCAATATTCTGCACAAAAAATATTGTACTCACCAACATTATATGGGATGAACCAAATCTTCCGATCGAATCCCGGGTATATGTCTTTTTTAACTCTAAAATCGGGTATAAAGAATGCATGATTCACATCAAGCGACTTTAAATCCAGCACCACCGGTTGATCCACCGGGACGTATAATGAATCCGTGATTCTTCCGTCATCATATTTAAACTGCCATTTCCACATTTGAGCAGTAACTTCAATAGTCATTGCATTCTCAGGAATATCAGACATATCTTTATATCCAACCCAACCATACCAGAAAAGTATTAATACTAAAATGGTTGGAATTACGGTCCATGTTACTTCAAGCACCGTATTACTATGTACATTAACAGCTTTTGGATTACGTTTTCTGTTGTACTTAATTACAAAAAGCAACATCATGCCAGTGATTAGAACGAGAAAGAAAACCGACATAATAATAGAAAATAGAAAAACACCGTCTACTGATTCAACAAAATTGGATGCGCCGCCTGACATATAAATTCCTTACTGAAACGAATAATCTGAAAATAAAAGAATAAATGAAATTATTAAAAAGAATGCAGCAACATATACAAACACTGTAAATGTTTTACTCTCGTTTCTCAAATGCATAAAAATTGTTAGTACCAGATACGCTTTTATAGATGCAATAACCAGAGCAGTTGCTATAGTTAATCCACCTATATCAATTCCTGCAACTGCAACAGTTAATCCTGTTAAAACCATTAAAGCCATCCATACTAATACATAAATTGTATAACCATGTGAATGTTCAGTATGTGCATCATTTTTTTCCATCGTTCACCATTAAGTAATTAAATAGAAAAGTGGGAATAAGAAAATCCAGATGATATCTACCAGGTGCCAGTAAAGACCTACGTTTTCAAGTTTAACGTAATTATCATACGTAACAATCCCTTTATGTGTAAATCTTACCATAACAGCTATCATAGTAAAACCTATAATAACATGTAATCCATGTAATCCAGTCATCACATAATACAAACCATAAAATAAAATCTGACCGGAACTTTCATTCATTAAAGTTTCCGATCCGGGATAAATTCCATGATGAAATTTCGCTGTCCATTCAAAATATTTATTAACCATAAATCCAAGAGCCAGCACAATTGTAATTATCTGGAAGAAGATTGAGAGATTCTTTTTTTGCCTTTGAATAGCAACTATTGAGAGAACCATAGTAAGACTGCTTGTAAGCAGAATTATGGTATTAAACGCACCAACGATAGTATTAAGATTTTTAGCTGCTAAATGAAAATCTTCCGGATGAGTATATCTGTAAACAGAATAAACAATAAACATTCCACCAAATAAAATTAGCTCAGTAAATAGGAAGAGCCACATGCCCATCCGTGCACCCACATCATCTCTATGGACATGCACTTCCGTATGTGCTTGTACTTCAGTACTCAAACCAGTTCCTTCTCTTTAACTGGAAGTTCATTATCTTTATATCCATAAGGACGCTCTGTAATTACCGGAATTTCGTCGAAATTCTCGTGTGTCGGAGGGGTTTGAATTTGCCACTCTAATGTTTCTCCGCCCCACACGTTTTTTTCAGTTATCAGTGTACCTTTTTTTATTGATCGTATTAAATTATAAAACATTATTATTAAACCAGTTATTAGTATCCAGGATCCAATGGTTGATATTAAATGATATGGATGAAATTGGGGAAGATAATCATAATATCTTCTTGGCATTCCGAGCCATCCCATTATTAACATCGGGAAATAAAGAGTATTAAAACCAATAAACAAAAACCAGAACGCTACCTTTGCAGTTCGTTTATGATACATCCGGCCAAACATTTTTGGAAACCAGTAGTGCATTGCCGCAAACATAGCAAAGCCTGTTCCACCGAACATTACATAATGAAAATGACCTACAATAAACGATGTGTCATGAAGCTGAATATCAATTGCAAGTGTTCCCTGCATTACACCGGTTAAACCGCCAATTGAAAAAAGAAATATGAAAGCAAGGATAAACAGCATAGGTGTTGCAAGTTCAATGGACCCTTTATATAATGTTGCAGTCCAGTTAAACACTTTGATTGCACTCGGAATAGCAACAAGCATTGTAAGTAAAGAAAAAGCAAACTGTCCCGCATCACTCATTCCAGCAGTAAACATATGATGCGCCCACACGAGCGATCCGAACAAAGCTATTGCAATACTTGAGAATGCAATGAATTTATATCCAAAAATGGTTCTATGCGCAAATACCGGAATGATTTCGGATACGATCCCCATCGCCGGTAATATCATTATATAAACTGCGGGATGCGAATAAATCCAAAATAAATGTTGATACAATACAGGATCACCACCCAATGCCGGGTCGAATATACCAACATGCAATATTCTTTCTAATGCAACTAATAATAATGTAATTCCTATAATAGGAGTTGCTAGTACTTGCACCCAGGCAGTTGCATAAAATGACCAGATTGAAAGTGGCATTTTAAACCAGGTCATTCCAGGCGCTCTCATCCGATGAACTGTAGTAACGAAATTTAATCCGGTTAGGATAGATGAAAACCCCAACGTAAATGCGGCTGCCAATGAAAATAATACATTTGTTCCCGTTCTTACACTATAGGGGATGTAGAATGTCCAACCTGTATCAGCAGGACCACCCGGCATAACTATAGACATCAATGCAAGTATACCGCCAGTCATATATAAGTACCAGGAAAAGAGATTGAGCCTCGGGAATGCAACATCCTTCGCACCAATTAAAATTGGTAGGAAAAAATTTCCGAAAATAGCGGGGATTCCTGGAATAATGAAAAGGAAAATCATTATTACTCCATGCAGAGTAAAGAAGCTATTGTAAGTTTCCGGTTTAACAATAGTCTCTCCCGGCGCGATTAATTCTAGTCTCATCAGGAAACCGAATACAACACCGGTAAAAAAGAATGTTAGAATACCAGTAAGGTATAAAATACCTATCCTTTTATGATCGGTTGATAGTATCCATCCTAATAAACCGCTATGCTTTCCTTTGTATTCAAGGTAACTCGGTTGATGTCCGTTAATATCTACTGTGGCTGTGTCAACTGCCATTTAATTTCTTACCTCGCTTTTATAAATGCCTTCTTCGGCTTAATTAAAATAACTATAAAAAATATTGCAGCAAGTAAAACAATACCTGCACCAAAAATTCTTGTAATATCAAGAACATATCCCTTGCCTTCAGGGTCGTAACTAAAACAAAATTGTAATACTCTTGCTATTGTTGGAGTTACTTTTCCTTGTTCAGTCTCAAGTACAGCCATTTTAAAATCAAATGGCAAAATATTAAATCCGGTTCTATCTTGATAACCGGGGAAAAGGTACCTGCAAATTTTTCCTTCATTATTAATAAATATTAATGCCCCGGTATGCTTGAACTTTTCACCATCCCTTAGGAAATAAAATCCTGCGGCATCGGTAACCGTTTTTATGCTTACACTATCTCCGGTTAAAAATTTCCAGGAGTTTTCAGTAATTTTTTTATCTATAAATGACAAAAACGATTTTTTCTTTTCTGCAGCAATATCGGGCGTTTCAAACTCATCTATACTTATTGAAACTATGTTATAATCATAACCTAACTCTAAATCGGAATTATTTATAACATCTGCAATTTCAAATAGCATCGGACTGCAAATTGCAGGACATCTGTAATATACAAAGGCAATTACTGTTGCTTTCTTTTCACTAAGTAATTCTTTAATGGTAATATCATTTCCTTCAGAATCCTTAAAAGGGACATCCAAAGGAATAACAGATCCTAATTGTTCATCTATACCAACTTCAATTCTAGAATCACTAAAAGTTATAGATTGAACTGATATGATGATACCGGTAATTAATATAGAGAAAAATTTAATTCTCATTTAATAATTATTTTTCAGTTACAATATATTATTCAAAAAGTTATAGAGCGAAGCCCATTCGTTTTCGTTTAAATTAAAAATTCTTCCATTAAAGCCATTTTGATTAACATTATTGGTTAAAAAAATTATTAGCGAATTTTTGTTTTTGCGCCAAACATCAGTATTTGCTAATGCAAAAAACGCCAATTGTAGATTGCTGGTGATATTATCCAACAGCATTGAAGAATAATTACCATCGTTATATAAAACATAATCATATGCAGATTTTGCTTTCTGAAACTTATCGTTGTTTTCATTTTTAATAAGCTGTTCAGCAAATTCAGTGGGTATTTGACCTGGAACTTCTACACCTGAAGAAAGATTGTAAATTTGATCAAGTGCTGCAAGTTCAGCTTTGGTATCAATAGGTGGATTTTGAATAAAAGTCGAGCGTATATAATGAATTAATGCAAATTTTTCTTCGGGTAGAAGGAAATCATAAGCAATCATACCACTGTTAGGTATTCCTTCCTCAAGAGTAGTATACATCCCGGAGATTGATTCTCCGTTTATCCATCCTTCGTTTTTATTAAAATTACGAGGAGCAGGATTTAATCCGATTGAGCCCGGACCTGTACCTCGACCATCTTCTCCATGACAAGCTGCGCATGTACTTTGAAAAAGGGCCCTGCCTTTTTCAATTAATTCAGGTGTTGGTTCGCTAATTACATTAACATCCACTGGTGGAATTGATCTGGGCTGCTGAACGGTGAGATCTGTAACTTCCGGCACTTCAGAAACTAAAGGAGGTACTTTCTGTTGTGCAACATTTCCAATATTACCAAGATAATATAGTCCAATAGCTAAAACTACTACCAGCACATACGGATACAATAAACCAAAAGCTGCCCCCGGGTTTGATTTTACCTGCTCTAATATTTCGTCAATCTTATTTCTAATCATAAATTTTTAATTCTGGTACTACAAATGAAAATCCAAACCACGTTTTAGTTTGGGATCACCAACAGGAATTAGGTTTTCTTTCTTCGCTTTCATATTAAACACAATCATTACAAATCCAATTGCAGCCACGGGGAAAACAAAATCTATCCAACTGAAAATATAACCTTTTTCTAATCCCGGCATTTCAGGCATCACCATCCAATACAGATCAAAGAAATGCGCAAATAATAATACCACCGCTGCTATCTTTAACCTCAAAGGATCCATTTTAGCCGGTTGTGAAAGAAGCAATATATATGGAACAACAAAATGAATTAATAATAGAAATAGAGAAAAAAATGCCCAACTTCCTTCCCATTTCTGCAGGAACCACAATGTCTCTTCCGGAAGATCAGCGTACCATATTAGCATATATTGCGAGAAAGCAATGTATGCCCAGAAGTTTACAAATACAAACATCAAAGCACCAAGGCTATATAGATGATCTTGTGTAATTCGTTCATGTAAGTAACCATTTTCTTTAAAATATACTGCTGCGATAGTAACAGCAGCTAGTATAGCTATTACTGTACCTGAGAAATAGTAAACACCAAAAATTGTTGAGAACCAGTGAGGATCAACGCTCATAAGCCAATCGAAGGCTGTGATGGAAATAGTTACTGCAAATAACGGTATGAAAACAGCAGAAAGTCTGATGTTTATTGTTGTTAATTTTTGATCACCGGAAGAATCTTGTTTCAATGAATTCCGGGAAAGTATAAAATAAAAAATGTACCAAATACCCAGAATAACAAATACCCTTGTTATGAAGAATGGTATATTTAAATAGGGTTCTTTTTCCTGTAATATTTCATCCTGTGCAACAACTTCTGTATGAGTCCAGTGATAAATATCATGCATACTAAATAACAATGGAATAACAAGAATAGCTAAAAAAGGAATGAGTCCGGCAAATATTTCAACAATTCTTCTAAAAGGAACGCTCCAATCTGCGTTAGTTACATATTCCAACGCGACTAAGAAAAGTGCACCAACAGCAATACTGATAAGAAAGGTATATGAAAGCAGATAGTTAAAACTTGCTCGTGTGCCATCTACAAAAAATGCAACTATACCAAGCACAGCACCTAATATCAGCAGAATTAAACCAATCTTATTTAGATTTTCGGGTAATTTCTTTTTCTGATAGTTTAATTCAGTTAGCTGCATTTATTTCACTCTCCTTCTTAACCAATTCTAATTCTTCCTCTGTAGCATTTTTTGCTTTTTGTAACACTCTGATATAATTTACAATAGCCCACCTTTCCTCCCTGTTTACTTGTGCTGCATACGATGGCATCACATTTTTGCCATTAGTAATCACATGAAATATTCTACCATCTTCAAAATTTCTTATCCTGCTTGAATGGAGACTTGGTGGATTTGGAAATTGACCACGTAATCGGCTGTCTCCATCGCCATAATTACCGTGACAGGGACTGCAGAATGTTAAAAATTTTTCTTTCCCGAGCATTAGATTTTTCTCTTTAGGTATTAATGGATTTGAAAGATAATTCACCGGTTCATCAATACCCTTATACAGGTAAGGGATAAAAC
>JARRKK010000014.1:0-15208 GCA_037388105.1 Ignavibacteriaceae bacterium
TTTTCTCATCGTAAGTATTATATCGGAATTCAAAACCAGACTTTATCAAGTTTGCATTATCAACTTGCCAATTTATACTTCCCACTAATGATATATCTCCGGTAACGTAATCACCTTGCAGCGACGGTGTGTATTGATCAAATGGTTCATTCTCATAACCATCATAACGCTGGAAGCCAAAGAGTGTTGGGTTTTGACTTTTTCCCTCTACAAAAAATTCGCTTGGAGCTTCAACAAAATTGACGTAGAATGAACTTAATTTTAAGTCGTAAAAAAGAAGTGGGTTTAAAACATGTGTCCATTGTAAATATGCTTGATAAGAATATTTATCAATTATGGTACCCCAGCCCCGATAATATTTTGCCTGGTTAGTAAAATCTCCATTTTCTTGTAATGTTGTATGAGCATCATGATCATAAAATCCACCTAACTTCAAACTCGTCCCGGGACTATCATAATTAAACTTTGCGAAAAAATTCTCACTATTCCGGGAATCTCTGGGATGTGGTAAAACATACGCTTTTTGATCTATTTTGGAAGAAAGGAAAAACCTTACAGGAAAACCACTAATTGTTACAAATGGAACAGGCCCACTAAAACTCAGGTACAGTGTATTATCTGGTATTGATGTATAATCATAAACCTGGCTTTGTCTAAATGGCGTCCACCAATTTGGATCCAAAGTACCATCTGGTAATGTATGATCGATAATTTCCAATTGAGTTCTTTGAGAATCGATTTGTACAACTCCATGTACAGTTTTGTAATAAATGTTTTGATCGTAAAGATTATTTCCAAAATGATGCTGACCGGGCACACCATAAATGTACTCTACTGATCCATGGTATTTATCAGAGCCGCTTCTTGTAACTGTATTAATAATCGCAGCTTGTACATTTCCATATTCTGCCGGAAATCCTCCGGTATTCACTTGAATTTCCTGAACAGAATTCATATTTACATTAGTAAATGCACTGCCCCAGTCAACCCTACCTGCAACTAACGTTGAAGTTCTTGTCCCATCCAGGTACCAGGCAATTTGAATTTGCTCACCACCTCTGATTGAATATCTTACTTCACCTTTTCCTGCTGACCCTAACCCACCTGCAACCGGGATTGGATCAAGAAATACTCCGGTCTGAAGTACTACCGCGTCAACTGCTGCTAAAACAGGGTATGCTTCCATATTCTCCAAACCAAGTATTTGAACACTGGAAGTAACATCTTTCTGTATAACTTGACGTTTTGCAGAAACAACTACTTCTCCCTCTAGCTCAATTGTCTGTTCCTGAAGTTCTGCATCAACAGTTGTTGTAAGATCCACCATTACCTTAACCTCTTTAAAGGTGATGGATTGATAGCCGATCATTGAAAACTTTAAATCGTGTTCTCCGGGTGGAACCTGAAAGATAAAATATTCACCATTTATGTCCGAAGCCGCTCCAAGCGTTGAACCCAAAACTAACACGTTTGCTCCCGGTATAGGTTCCCCTGTAGCTTTGTCAGTAACTTTCCCTTTTATTTTACCATAAGAACCAGCAAAAGTTTGGTATGAAACTACAAACAAAATAATGAAGGAGATTTTAATTATTAAAGAGGTACAAGATTTCATCTTTCCTCCAATATTAAATAGAAATGTATTTTCCCTTTTTGTCACTCTTTAATTCCACTCATTGTAAATGCTTGAATAAAGTATTTCTGGAACATGAAAAATATTATTATGATGGGAAGCATCATTAAAACTGAGGCAGCCATAAGTACAGAATACTCTGGATTCATTTGTCCGGCATACTGAGCTATACCCAATGCCAAGGTACCTTGTGCTTTTTCCGATAAATAAATCAATGGTCCTAAAAAGTCATTCCACGCAAACATAAAAGTTATTATCGCAACAGTAGCTAAAGCTGGTTTAGCAAGTGGCAACACTATAGACCAATAGATGCGTAATTCTGAACAGCCATCTATCCTTGCAGCATCAAGTAAGCTTTTGGGAATCGACAGAAAAAATTGGCGTAATAAAAATATGTTGAATGCTCCACCACCAAAAAATGCTGGAATTGTCAGTGGCTTTATAGTATTCAACCAACCAAGTTCTTTAAACATTATAAATAACGGAATCATTATTACTTGCAACGGCAGCATCATAGTAGCAATGATAAAAATAAAAATGGTGTTTCTTCCTGGCCATTCCAGGCATCCGAAAGCGTAAGCAACAATTGAACTAGATAGAACTGTACCAATTATTGTAAGCAGTGAAATTACTACAGAGTTTTTTAAGTAAGGCAGAAATGGAATTTTCTCAAACACTTTTAGATAATTATCAAATTTCCATGTTTCGGGGAACCATTGTAATGAGAACACTGCAGATTCAGGTTTTAGAGATGTTGAAAGTACCCAGAGAAATGGAATGATAAACATAACTGCGACTATAGTTAGAAGAGAAAAGATTAAAATATTTTTTATCCGCTTTTTGTTCATAACATTCTTATTACTTTGCTCCTTCACCTTCATAGTAAACCCATCGTTTACTGCCCTTGAATTGGATTATCGTGATAATTAAAGTTATTACGAATAAAATCCATGCCATTGCTGATGCATAACCCATTTCAAAATTATCAAATGCTTTGTTGTACAAATACAAATTGTAAAATAGTGTAGAATTAAGCGGGCCGCCTTTAGTCATTATATATGCCTCTATGAAAACCTGCATCGATGCAATTACTTCAAGTATCGACCATAAAAATAATATAGGTGAAATTAAAGGTAATGTAATATGTTTAAATTTATGCCACCAGTTACCACCTTCTAGTTCAACTGATTCATATAAATGCTGCGGGACACTTTGAAGTGCAGCAAGGAATACAAGCATTCTTCCTCCACCAAGTGACCAAATACTCATTAATATTAATGATGGTTTTGACCAGTTTGGATCATTTAACCAGAGCGGTCCGTCAATTCCAAAATATGTAAGAAATGAATTAATTAATCCGTACTGCGGGTTCTACATCCATAGCCAAAGAGACGAAAGAATCACACCAGTAATTATTGATGGAATAAAATAGATTGTCCTGAATATTTTTACACCTTTAATTGCATTGTTTACCAAAACTGCCAATAAAAGTGATCCAACTATTACAAGCGGGACTCTTAAAGCAGTAAAGAATAAAGTATTCCAAATTGACACCCAAAAATAATTATCGTTGAATAGGAGGTCGCTATAATTCCTAAAACCGATAAATTGTGGGATTCTTAATACATCATATTTACAGAGACTATAGTATACGGACATGCAAATGGGATAAAGACCAAATACCAGGAAACCTATTAACCAAGGCGAAATAAATGAGTAGCCTGCCAAAGCCTGTCTTCGTTTTAGTGGGTGTTTTATATGCTCAATAAATGTCATCATTGATATCCTTCAAGCTCCATGTTCTCCCACACATAAAGATCATATTCTTTTGCTCTGTTAAGATCGGTTTGAATAACTTTGTTAGCCTGTGCTAGTGATTCCCGCGGTGATTGAATATGACGGATAACTCTCTCCTGGGCATATGTAAATTCCGTCCAGAAAGTGCCATTAACTAGTGGAACAATTGAAGGAGTCTTAGCATATTGCATCTGATCAATTAGTATATCGTAAAATTCCTTATTGTTTGTTAACGCAGTATCTTTTGCTGCATTTATATTTGCTGGCATCAGCCTTTGTTTCATTAATGTGGCTTCCTTTACCTGCACATCGTAACTAACAGCAAATTTCATAAACTCCCATGCTGCCTGAACATTTTTTGCACCTCTCGGCATTGCCATCCACCAATTACCGGTTGATGATGCTGGTTCATGACCTTCGAACGATGGAATTGCAGATACACCGAAATCTAATTCCGGTTTGTAAATATCTATTCCATCTAAAAATGTATGGTCCAATATCATCATAGCAACTTTTCCAGAGAGAAATCCATGTTGATCTGCATAACCGAAACCAGATTGGAATGATACTAATTTATCAAAGTTATAATCACTGTAAAAATCCATAATCCATTCGAGACTCTGAATCATTTGCTCATTGTCAATGTGAACTGTTTTTCCATCGTTAGATAAAAATTTTGCACCAAGTTCAATGGCTAAGGAAACAGCTACTTGAAAATTTCCGTATGTAGGTATAAAACCAATCTGAGTGTATTCGCCATTTTTTGTTTTCGTTAATCTTTTTGAAAATTCTTTTACTTCTTTCCATGTATCAGGAGGGTTTTCAGGATCAAGACCCGCCTCCCTAAATAATTTTTTATTATAAAAGAACGCATACGAAGCTGTGTGTGTAGGTATAGCAAAGACGTGCCCTTCATAATTAACCTCTTCCCAAAGAGCAGGGAAGGTATACGATGTATCAAAATCATCCGTCTTGATTAATTTATCGAGAGGTTTCAGAGACATTCTCGATGCCCATTGCTGTACAGGAGCAATTAAACTTACAACATCCGGTGGATTGCCACTTAGAATTGCCGTGAGAACTTTCTTTTCATGCTCATTCCAGGGAATGGGTGTAGCATCAACAACTATATTATCGTATGTCTTGTTGAACTGAGTTACGCGGTATGGGATTACATCATTCGGTCCAGAAACAAACCAATATCTTACATGAATCTTTCCATCATCCACCACAGATTGCGGTGAAGCAAACATTGCATACATTAAATATACTGCAATAGGTAAAAGTAGAATTTTTACTATAAGCTTTCTCACCTACACAAAATGATAATTAGTTGAACTGGTTGTATCCTAATTAATATTAATATCCGTCTCTTCTAATTTCAATTGAATATGTAAAACTATCCGGGTTATAGTAACAATAGTTAAGTTCAATCGGTCGTTCACCAGGATCATAAACAAACCTTTTTCTAAATAAAATAGGCGAATTTTTTCTTAATTTTAATTTTCCTGCTACCAGAGAATTAGATTTTGAAACTTTTATTTCTTCCTTTGAAATAGCAGCTACTGTATGAAACTCCTCGTCCAACATTTTATAAAGAGGTTTTGAGAAATCTTCCTCACCGGTTAAACCAACCCTTGGATGAAAGTATGATGTAAAATATACAATTGGCCCGTTACCTACACCTCTTAACCTACACATCTTTAGCACTTTTTTATGTTTGGAAATTCCAAAAAACTGAATTACTTCATCATCGGGTATAATCCAATTCGAGGAGATTTCCCATGTTTTGAGCTTTAATCCTTTTTCCTGCATTTCATGAGCAAAGCTAATCCATGAGTCCAGTTTAGTTGTAACCGTCTTGTTGATTACTTTTGTGCCAACACCTTTTTTTCTTAATAAGTGGCCTTCCATCACTAACTTATTTGCAGCATGCCGAACAGTATTTCTGGATACACCTAATCTTTTGGCAAGGTCAACTTCCTTAGGAAAAAACTTGCCGTTGCGATATTCTGGTTGATGAATTAACTCCCGAAGGATTTGTTCAACCTGGGAATGTAAAGGAATAACTGAATTATGATTAACTGTAAGATTCAATACTGGTTCCTGAAAGTATGTTCATATGTTTGAACATATGGAAATTATACTTTTGGGCACATTTTGTCAAGCATTAATATTGTAAAGAATTCAATTATTATTCGTTAAATTTCTCCAACCATTAATTGTCAAGGAACTGATAATTTGTTACTGATTCAGTCTCATTTGTTCAAAAACTCAGTGATAAAAAGATATTATCTGATTAGTGAATAATAATTTTTTAAAAAATTAAATATCATCCATATAAGTATCCTCGAATAATTGATCCACTAAATTTTAATATCTAATATTTATCTTTGATACAATATTTTACTATAATCTTATTTTCATTTTGTGTTGGAACTATATGACCTCAAGAGAAAGGATTCAAAAGGCAATGAATGGAGGAATTCCGGATAGAGTTCCTTATTGGTGTCTGTTGAGTCTGGAGCATATCATTAATCACGGTATGAGAAACGGTAAAAGTCCAAAAACCATCGAGGAACTTGTTGAAGCGGAAATTAGACTGACAAAAGAATACAATTTTGATGGTGCTTTGATCTATTTACCAGGTAATCGAGAGAATTCAAATATTGAATCATTTATTTCACGTTCAATCAATGATGTACCCGTTGGAGATGAAACTAACAATTTTATTAATGCCGATCCGGAAAAATGGATCTTAGAAATTCCTGATTACTATAGTGAAGATTTTTATAGTAGTCACTATGCCAGAGAACTATTAGGAAGTAACCATCATGTAGGTGGTTGGGCTGCTGATGGATTTTCTCGGGCAATTCAATGGTTTCCTTCAATCGAAGAATCCATGATGGCATTACTTGTCGATCCTATAAAATTTAAAGCTCTCGTCGAATACTTCGAAAATCTAAGTATTGCCTGGGCAAAGGCACAAATTGAAATTGGAAAATTGGAGAGTATTCAAATATCATCCCCTTATGCAGGATCGTCATTTATATCAAAAGAATCTTATATAGATTTAGTACTTCCTTCCGTATCCAGGTTAGCCACGGAGATAAGGCAATCAGGTGGTTATAGTTATATACATACATGTGGTTCAATAAATGACCGGATGGAATTATTTGCGGAGAGCGGAACGGATGGGATTGAATGTATGGATCCACCACCATTAGGTGACGTAACTTTGGATGTTGCCAAGAGCAGAGTTGGTGATAAAATTTTTCTGAAGGGAAATCTTGATTCTGTAAATATATTACTGCAGGCAAATGAAGAGGAATTTGAATCGGTTGTTAAGGATACAATTCAAATTGGAAAAAATAACGGTGGTTTTATACTAAGCTCAGCTTGCAGTATTTCGAGAGATGTTAATCCTAAAAGAATTAAAAACATTTCAAAGTTAATCGATAAATACGGAGAGTACTAATTTGATATACTAATCTAAATCAATTCTTAAGAATATTTTTGGATGGAAAAATTTTTATTGCTGATAGAACAGTTGTATTCATACTGATAAAAGAAAAAATTCATTGAAAGAGCTAGACAATTTTTGAAGTTTTTATAATGTTCCTATTTAAGTACATCAATAGGGCGGTGTTATACATTCTCAAGTTTTTCAGGTGAAATCATTTATGAAAATGTTTTGAAAAGCTATGTGGATCGGGGAAATAACTATCCGCCCCGATTTTTGCTGCAAACGATTTTGATAATGCTGCACCGCCAACGAATACTTCAGTTCCTTTGTATTCGGTTTTTATATCTTTAACAATCTCTTCCATATTCATCATTGTTGTAGTTAGCAATGCACTTAAACCCACAATACATTTATCGTGTTTTTTTAATTCATCCAAAAATTGCTTTGATTCGACTCTAACTCCTAAATCTATTACATTCCAACCGTCACCTTTCATAACCATTTTGACCAGATTCTTTCCAATATCATGGAGGTCTCCCTTTACGGTACCGAGCACCAGTGTCCCTATTAGTTTTGCTTCGCCCGATTCAAAGAAAGGTTGTAACAATTCCATTGCTCTATTCATTGCAGTTGCAGATAAAAGAAGATTGGGGATAAATGCCATTCCTTTCTCAAATTTATCCCCAATTTTAGTCATTCCTACCATAAATCCTTCTTTTAAAATAATTTCGGGATGAATCTTATTATCCAATGCCTTTTGGGTTAATTCATACGCACCATCCTTGCCTTTCAAATCTGGGGGATATGGAGAGTTCAGTTCAGCTTTTCCATTTTCGATGCAGATTGCAATTTGATTCAGTAAATCTTCCATAATATCCAAAAATAAATATTATAATCACATTATTAACTCCTGAAATGTATGATAAGTTAATTATTGAATCAACATTATTGCCGTGACTACAGAATAATCTTCATAAGTTTATCACTACCGATTTTCATAAAATTTATATTCTGTAGTTTAGGTTAATTTACTATTCGATAACTAACAATAAAGCTAATGCGAGTTTTTGATAAGTGAATTGGATTTAGATAATCAAGAAATGTAGAAATAATCTAATTATAGAAGTAATTTAACGCTGCAAGAAAAATATTTTTCTCGTAATTATGGATTAAAATCTATTTGATCAAAAGCTCCAAATTGTAAATTTATATATTGAAGAATGAGTGGATATAGTCATCGTAAACGTGTTCAACTAACCTTTAACCATCAGGAAGCAGACTGCATTCCGATCGATCTAATGGGCAATGCATCAATGCTTTTGGATGATACCTATATAAGACTTCGAGATTACCTGGGATTATCTCCGATTCCTCCGGTGCGATCAGGTACAACTGCTAATTATTATGATGATCGGATATTGGAGTTTCTTGATATTGACTTCCGGCGTATCTTCCTTAAGAAAAATCCGAACAATAAAATTGCCGTTCGTGAAGACGGAATCTTTACGGATGCGTGGGGTATTGGGTTTTTGAAATTGGGAACAACAGTAAATGCAGTGGAACATCCCTTATCCAATGTTGAAACTGTGGAGGAGGTAGAGTTATACAACTGGCCTAAAGCTAAAGATATGTTTATTACCTACGGATTAAAGGAAGAGGCCAGGCATATGTATGAAGATACTGATTACGCTTTAGTAGCACGTAATCCAATATCTGAGGGATTTCTTGAACGTCCAAGTTATTTGATGGGTATGGAAAAGTTTTACATAACACTATTAACAAATCCTGCAGTTGTAAAGTGTATCATAAAACATCTACTGGAAATTTACAAAGATGTGTATGGAATGTTCCTTGACTCGGTTGGACCATATGTGCAAATGGTAGAAGTTGGTGATGATCTTGGCGGCAGAGATAATTTGCTTATTTCACCAGAGATGTATCGCGAATTTATCAAACCTGCTGAAATAGAATTGTATTCCTTGATTCACAAGAAAGCTCCAGGCGCAGCTCTTTTTCACCATACAGATGGTGCAGTATTTGAACTGATTCCAGATCTAATTGAAGCCGGAATGAATGTTCTCAATCCTGTTCAAACATCAGCAAAAGGTATGGACGCTCATAGGTTAAAAAACACCTATGGTAACTCAATAGTTTTTCATGGAGGAGTAGAGAATATAGAAGGTGATGTGAGTGCTGCTGAAATTGCAAGTGAAGTAAAACAACGAATTGATACTTTATCACCTGGAGGTGGCTATGTACTTACTTGTTGCAACCATATGATTGATGTTAAACCAGAGAATATTATTTCTCTGTTCCACACAGCGAGAGAATACGGACAATATAATAAGTAAGTATTAAAAGTTATCAGTACTTTACAAATCACTTCACTAAAATCCATTTAAATAATGCCTGAAAAAATTATTACCATTGATGGGATTGGCAATGGTCAGTTTATCAATTGCTTTGTCTGAAATAATATCCCAATCATAAAATTGATTATTCTCTTCACACCATAGTTTAGAACTGAGTGCATTGTTGAGTTCATTTTACTACTTATATACTAATGATGAATCCTGTTCGACTAATTCACGAATTAATATTAATGATTTAAGAGAAAGTAATGTCTGTGCATTAAACATTATGTCCTGTGCAACAAAGGTAGATTTCTGTAATCGTGCACCTTGTAATCTTGCTCTTACAATTTTTCTGATATACAAAAGTATAGCTCATATTCCTTGTCCGTTAGTCTTAGATGTTTTGAAATTAATTTGTTATCGATCAGATTGATTTTTACAGGATAGTGAATGTCAACGTTTTGTAAAATCTTATCCCAGAGGGGTTAGTTATCTGAACCACTTTCCCGCGGATGTACAATACATATTAAGTCCTCTCCGATAAAAGTTCATTTGTTATGCAAAAATTTATGGTATAATAGAAGATTTAGAAAAACATCTATTAAAAATTGTCTGGTTTTATCAAGTATTAGCATGATTTATTTGAAGAACTTCAATTGACCTACGTGCTAAATCCTCAAGATGTTCCTGTACAAGCATTCCTTAACCGTTCTCCCCTACTCTTTGAAACCTATTTTTCTTCGAAAAATACAACACAGATATTTCTTCATTACCTATTCACTCAATCGATTCTACTCCTTACAGATTTAGTAGGCATCGTTTGACTGCAATTGCTGAGAATAATTCCACAAACAAGTTCTGGAATAAATTATAAGATTATATAGATTGGGAATGCTTTATTCATTATAACGGGAGCTATAACTGTCAGTACAATTCTAACTTGAAATTCTATGTTAAAAAGATGTACCTAAATCAAATATCCATTGTGAATTTCCTTGTTCATCAAATGCCAAATCCAGACGAATTACAAAATAGGGAAGCAATAAAAAATATAGTCCGGTACCGTAGCCTGTACTAAACTGTTTTAAGGTAAGCGGTTCACCAATTAACCTGGTTGTGCCAGTATCTAAAAACAACTCAGCGGCAAGACCAACTCTATAAGAGAGTAAAGATTTTGGAAGGAGTGGAATCCAATAAAGATCTAACCGGTAATCCTGAACAAGATAATAATCAAGTTCAACGGATCCAAAAAATAAATCGTTACCTTCCATTTGCTCTTGCCAGTGTCCTCGAACTCTGGTGCTGAGTCCTATGTAGGAGTAATCATAATAAGGTACAGCTCCACTGGTTAGTCTTACAGCAGCTCCCCATTTTGCAGACAATTTATCTATTATTGGTCTGTATTCTCTAAAATCAAAATAAGCAACTCTATAGTTAATACCGTTTATACCCATTCCCTTTAGTTCATAATCAATAAATGCGTAAATACCGTTTGTTGGGAACTGCCTTAAATCTCTTGTATCGTAGTTATAACCCAATCCCAATATTACAGTCCTGTCAATTCGTTGATCAGATGCATTTACTCCTTCGATATAAAATGGGGTTTCTACATAATCGAAACCTATTGTGATACCAAAGCGGTGGTACAATCCGAACCTTTTACCAAACAATATTTTTCCAAAGTAAAAATCTTGAGTGAAATCTTCTCCTGCTAGTTCCTCCGCCGTCTCACTTTTATTGTTTACATTATTAAAACCAATCCCAAATTCTGTAAATAAATTAAGATTATGGACTAGATTCGGATTTTCATAAGAAAAATCAAATGATGGATCATATCCAAATGCCACTTTTCCTCTTAAGGTTTCATTGCGCCCTCTAAAGTTTTTTATTAATACTCCTACTCCATAGGAAATTTTATCCCAATCTCGGTCTTTTAATGTAATAAATGGAAGTGGGTAAATATACCAGCTTTCTTCAATCTCAATTAGAAGAAAGTTTTCCTGGTTTGTTTTATAGGGTATTAAATGTACAAAATTAAAGATATTGAGACTATAAATTCTTTCTCGGTTGTACTCTGCCAGTTTTGGATTTAATGTATCTCCTACATTAAAGGTAAGCTCTCTCAGAATAATAAAATCTTTAGTCTGCTTATTACCTTTTATCACAATGGAATCTATAACAATCGAGTAATCACCCTTGAAATAAAGTGTATCACCAGTATTCGGTTTAATTGTTGTTGTAAGACAAAGGAATATAAAGATCATATAAAAACTATTCTTAATGCTAATTTCTTTTAAGTGCATTCTCTCTTGTAACAAAATAAAATTAGTGAAAGATAGTTAATCAGATAAACTGAAAGATTAAAGTGATTTTAAGTGCAACCTGCGATCGAAAACTGTAATTCGAAATGATTTACTATTCCAGTACTGTTTCCTCAACATATTCGGAGACGGAAACACACGAGCAAACAAGATTTCGATCTCCGTATGCACTATCTATTCTACCAACAGCAGGCCAGAACTTTTTTTCTTTCGTGTATGGTAAAGGGTACGCTGCTCTATTTCTCGAATACGAATGGTTCCATTCATCTGAAGTTAATATCTTTAGTGTATGAGGTGCATTTTTAAGCATATTATCTATTTTATCCTGCTTCCCTTCTTCAATTTCATTTATCTCTTCTTTGATTGAAATAAGGGCATCACAAAATCTATCTATCTCATCCTTCGATTCACTCTCTGTTGGTTCAACCATCAATGTACCCGGAACCGGGAATGAAACAGTTGGTGCATGAAATCCGTAATCGATTAATCTCTTAGCAATATCTTCAACATCCACTTCCGCAGTTTGTTTAAATTCTCTCATGTCAAAGATCAGCTCGTGTGCAACTCGTCGGTTTAATCCGGTATAAAGCACTTTAAAATGATCTTGTAACCTATTAAGCATATAATTGGCACTTACAATAGCTGCTTTAGAAGCTGATGTCAATCCATGCGACCCCATCAGTTTAATGTAGGCATACGAGACTATTAATACATCAGCACTTCCCCAGGGTGCAAAAGATACGGCTGTTATGCCTTCAGCTCCACCAACGTTTACAAAGAAGTGTCCAGGTAAATAAGGAGCAAGATGTTTTGCAACACAAATAGGTCCCATACCAGGCCCTCCACCACCATGTGGTATTGCAAATGTTTTATGAAGGTTTAGATGACAAACATCTGCACCAATTATTGCAGGACTAGTTAACCCTACCTGGGCATTCATATTTGCACCATCCATATACACCTGACCACCGGCACCGTGAATAATATCACAAATCTCAATTATTTTTTCTTCGAATACTCCGTGCGTAGAAGGATATGTTACCATAAATGCTGACAAATTATCCTTGTACTTCTCTGTCTTTTCGACTAAATCATTAAGATCAATATTTCCACGTTCATCGCATTTAACTACAACTACTTTCATACCAGCCATTACAGCACTAGCGGGATTGGTACCATGCGCAGAAGAAGGAATCAACACAACATTCCTATTTATTTCTCCCTTACTATGATGATATTTTCTTATAACCAATAAACCTGTGAATTCACCTTGAGCACCTGAGTTTGGTTGAAGAGAAACTGCCGATAATCCTGTTATTTCTTTTAGATCTTCCTCAAGCTCAGAAATGATTTCTTTATAACCTTCAGATTGATTTTCTGGTGCAAAAGGATGGATGTTTGAAAATGAAGGCCAGGTTATTCCTAATAATTCTGTTGTAGCATTCAGCTTCATCGTGCAGGAACCCAGGGGCGTCATTGAATGAACTAATGAGAGATCTCTGTTTTCTAATTTTTTTATAAACCTTAGCATTTCGGTTTCAGAATGATAGCTGTTAAATGTTTTATGAGTAAGATATTTTGTCGTCCTTGGAAGATAATCAGAATATTCACTATAAATACTTTCCAACCGTGATTGAACATATTCAGATGAAATTTGCTTTCCTGCACTTTCTGCAAACAGTTGAATCAGTTCGTGGACATCCTCTTCCTCAGTTATCTCGTTTAGAGATAAACCAATTCTATTTCTTTCGATATATCTGAAATTAATTTCTTTTTTTACCGCTAAGTCTTTTATTTTCTGAATTGTTTCTTCAGTATCTTCAATCAACAACGTATCAAAATAATTATTATTGAGCTGCTTAAATCCAAGATCAAGCAATGCAAGTTCTAATATTCGAGTAAATGTTCTTATCCTCTGAGCAATTGCTTTTAATTTATCCGGACCATGATAAACTGCATACATGCCTGCAATTATTGCAAGTAATGCCTGTGCTGTACATATGTTACTTGTTGCTCTCTCACGCTTTATATGTTGTTCTCTTGTTTGCAACGCCATCCGATATGCCTCATCACCCTGTGCATCAATAGAAACTCCGATAATTCTTCCAGGTATATGCCTTCTATAAGCTTCACGTGTTGCCATATATGCTGCGTGAGGGCCGCCAAACCCCATCGGGACTCCAAACCTTTGAGAGGACCCAACAACTGCGTCGGCACCAAATTCACCAGGAGGTTTAAGAATTGTTAGACTTAACAGGTCCGCTGCAACAACTTTAAAAATATTCTTCTCATCAGCTTTTTTAAAAAAATAAGAGTAATCTCTTATTTCACCATTGCCTGCAGGATATTGTACAAGAAGGCCAAAAGTGTCATCTGTTAATTCAGTATTTTCATAGTTTCCTATTTTCAGTTCGATCCCCTGAGGTTCTGCACGTGTTTTAAGTACATCAATTGTTTGCGGAAAGCATTCTTCAGATACAAAAAATACATTTGAATCTTTTTTATGTTTAGGACGTAATGCATGAAACATTAACATTGCTTCAGCAGCTGCAGTACTTTCATCCAACAATGAAGCATTTGCAATTTCCATAGCAGTAAGATCAGAAACCACAGTTTGAAAGATCAGCAGTGCTTCCAATCTTCCCTGCGCAATTTCCGCCTGATATGGAGTATACTGAGTATACCATCCTGGATTTTCTAAAATATTGCGTTGAATTACTGAAGGAACTAACACAGGGTAATATCCCATACCTATATAAGATTTAAATATTTTATTTTTTGCACCAATTTTCTGTAGGTTTTGAATAAAGCTAAGTTCACTTACCTCAGGGGATATTGAAAGTTCATGATTTAATCTGATACGACCTGGTATTGTTTCATCAATTAAATCATCCACGGAATTAACACCACAGAATTTTGCCATTTCCTGAAGCTGATAATCGCGAGGTCCAATATGCCGATCAACAAATTTATCAGGATGTAATAAGCTTCTCATATATTTCTCTTATACGAACTATTATTAAAATTATTTTAAGATTATTTGTCACAAATTTAATCAATATCTCAAAAGGAAGTTAAGCAATTTAGGAAGGAAGTCGGTAAAATCTTTAATTGTTTCGTAATTTAATTTTCCTGCTCGGAAAGAATTTTTTTAAAAGCAATCCGGGCAGCATTTTGTTCAGCTGTTTTTTTATTTTTTCCCTTTCCAATACCCATTTCTTTATTATTGACATATACCCAGACTGTAAATATTCGTTTATGATGTGGTCCTTCTTCATTAATAACTTCATATACGGGAGTAGGTATTTTATGTGCCTGTGTGTATTCCAGCAACTGGCTTTTGTAATTTTCATCAATAAGGTAGTCGTCATACTGTACTTTTGGAATAACCAATCTCTTATGAATAAATTCCCGGCAAGTATCAAGTCCCCGATCGAGAAACAAGGCACCGATTAAAGCCTCAAAAGTATCAGCAAGAACTGTTTTCGAATTCTTTACAAAACTTTCCTGTATATTATTTCCCAAAATAACTAAATTACCAATTCCTAATTCTTCTGCAGCGTCTGCCAAAGAACTTCGGTTGACGAATCTTGATCGTAATTTTGTTAAAAATCCTTCATTTTCATCAGGAAAGTTTTCA
>JARRKK010000015.1:0-16316 GCA_037388105.1 Ignavibacteriaceae bacterium
TAGGAGTATATTTTGCAGATGCTTTACAACCAATAAAATTTGTTGCTGCAGACAGTCTTGAAAGTGATAGTGGTTTTGTACGATTGAGAGTTGGAACAGATGTAAGCGGTTTTATGATGACGCTTAGCAACAATACAGGAGCAGAAGAAAAACAAAAAGAACTGATAGCAGGCACCGATTACACGCACAATGAACTAAGAGCCGTATTTGAGAACATGATGGAAGAGAAGAAAACAGAAAGAATTGTTGAAAAGATAAAAGCAAGTGGGGAAACTTCTCCTGAAGCTCCGATAATTGAAGCTTGTTATATTGGAGGATTTAGTCATTCAATTTATTGGAAAGGAGATGTGATTACTATTAATAAACCGAAATTGGTTATTATATATCCTTCTATTAATTCACCCAATGATACAATAAAAGATGAACCCCAAATGCCCAAGGTGATTTGTAAAGCACAAATAAAGAATTATAATGGCGGGCCGCTTACATTTGAATGGGAATATAAGGTAACTTATACCTATGAGAGATTTACTTATGATAAGGATGGCAATCAAGTTGATCTATGTCCGAGAATAAGCACAACAATATTTAATGGAGTTTCCCATTCTTATATTGGGCTTATAACAGAATGGGAAGTGCCATTCATTAGAGACAGTGCATCATTTAATTATCAAGGGATATATAGAAAAAATTGTAATCATGTTCTATCAAATTATGAAGGTGGAAACGATATTTTCACTGGTGGAAATGTATTTGTTGAATTAACAGTAAAAAACAGATATGATGAAATCATAAGCTCAATTGGAAAAATAGGAAACAGAATTATTGGTGATAATCCGGAAATTTCAGAAGTTAAAAATGGATTAACTACACATGAGCAAATTACAGTATTCTTGGAAAGTAGACCCAAATGGAAACATTTTAATGAGACGGACAGAAATGATTATAACAGGATCGGAAACCCAATTTATGGTTATCCTGATGGATTTGGATTGATGCAAGCAGATTATCCATCAGCAAAAGAATTTCAACTATGGAATTGGAAAGCAAATAGAGAATTGGGTAAAAATATATTGAATGAGAAAATAAATAGGGCAGAAGGATATCCAGGGAGAGTAAGAAATTTTTCCACTTGGTATAAAACTAAAGCTGGTAAAATAAAATATCGTGATCCGATTGCACCATACAACGAAGATTGGTATCCTAGAGCTTTTAAGAATGCATTAGATTTTTCAACTGATGAAGATATCTGGAAAGAAACATATCAAAGATACAGGGGGGGCAATTATTGGAAATGGGAACCAGACGATCCAAGAGATGAAAATAGTACTGGAGAGTGGATTGTTTCTCCAAGCCAATCTCACAATCGTGGTGAGGAAGCTTGGGATATTTATGAAGGTATTCAGACCGGGAATTATCCAAACGGATGGAATTAAAAGGAGAACAAAAAAATGGAAATGGAATATAAATTTAAACAAATAATTGTTTTGTTTTCTGTCTTGTTAAACTTTGATTTAATTGCACAGCCATACTATTTTTATAGCGAATCGATATCATCAGATTCTAGTAACATTTACAGAGTTGATTTAAGTAATGGTGAGAAACAATTATTTCTACCAAATATAAGACAACCTTTTACTTTTACTTGGGATAATTATCAAGAATGGTTTTTCCTTTCTGATAGATATGGAATTTCGATTTTCAAATGCAATGATCCAGTTGAAGTAAATAGTTTCATACCCGAGAGGGATTATGATGTTGGTGTAACCGCATTTTCCGTACCCCCAAAAAACTATCTATATTTATCTTGGTTTGAAAGATTAGCAAATGAGAGTTATACAATTCAAGTCACAAATCTATTAGATATTAACTCACTACAACTGATAAAAGAGTGCTCTCCTACAATAGATGGAAACAGTATTATTTCAAAGAATGGAAATTTTATCTTTCAATTTGGTGTCGATTCCTTAGCGGCAACATTTATTGATAAATATTCCATTGAGTTAGATTCGATAGTTCAAGTTATTAGCCTTACAAGTATATTGGATACTGTTTCTTTATACTTTGATTCTGGGCGCTATGGTAAAGTACTATTGAGTTATAATGAGACAGAACAAAGGAATACACCAAAGTATTTTGTATATGATTTAGAAAATAATAATTACTATCCTGGTATTTCATTTCATTACCGTTCGCATGGCTACCTTTCCCCAAACTCGGAATATATTATTCTACAAAAAGCCCTGTTGGATGTTACAAAACCAACAAGGGAAAATATTACAGGAGAAATAAGTGTGTATAAAACATCGACGGGAGGATTAGTTTCCGATCTAACATTACCCCCCGATGGGAAAATATTAATTTTTGATAGTTATCCCGATAAATTTTTCTACTACGTTCCTGAAACTGAGCAAGCAATAACCATCGATATATCTGAATTACAGCAGAATCCTATTTCCACCTATTCCATCCTCGCAATAAACAGTATTTGGCTTCAGCAGAATAGCAATATACTTTCAGGCAGTGTTGGTGTAAACCAAATAGGAGAACCTCCTTTCTTAACTTCACAGGTTGAACTTACTATAGGTAAAAACACAATCACTCCTGCGGGATACTCACTAAAGGCAAACAGGATAGAGGTAAAACAAAATACAACTGTTAATGCAGATGTATATTACAACGAACTGATAAATAACGGGACAATTACGGGTTCTCTGAACACTCCATTAGAGTTTCCTTTAATTACAGCTTTACCTGTCTTTCAAACATCAACACCGGGAACGGAGGATATAACAGTGCAGCAAAACGATGAACGCATACTGTTGCCGGGGGCATACGGAGATATACAGGTAAAGAAAAATGGCAAGTTAATATTTACAGGAGGAGAATACAATATAAATAAACTTGACGGTGGAGAGAGCAATCAGTTACTCTTCCAGTCGGAAAGTGAAGTCAGGATAAAGGAAAAGTTTGGGGCGGGAAAAGAAAGTTACATTGGCCCCGAAGATATAACAACATTGAGTGCAAGTGATATAGTATTTTACGTAGAAGGAATAAATGGTGATAGTGGTAATATGGGTGCAACCCCTAATGCTGCAGAGGTTGGAGAAGAAATTAAAGTTAAAGCAAACTTTTATGTTCCCAATGGCACGATATGGTTAAGGAAAAATAGTGAAGTGGAAGGAGCATTCATAGGGAAAGATGTAAAAGTTGGTGAAGGAACAAAAGTTAAATTAAAATCAGCGTGGTAGTTTTTATAAAGGAACTAATGATATCAGTCTGATCCGTGCAAAATTGTCAGTGTGTGGTGGATCGGTTTAATTAGTGTCATCTGTGTTCCATTTAAATGGAGAAACAATGATGAAAATAATAATAGTACTTTTATTAATATCACCAAGCATAACTTTTTCACAATCTGTTTACAATGTAGAACCAGGAACAAAAGGAAACCAGATAAGGCTAACAGTATCTAATATATCAGATTTAAATCAGGCTGAGGGAATTGAAGTAAAGCTTGTTAAAGGCTCATCATTTCTATCCTTTACAAATGAAATAGAAATAATTGAACTACTTGAGCCTAAAGAAGAAACAGAAGCAATATTTTTATTTGATATAAACAGAAGTGCACCGGTAAACCAAAGAGACACAGTAGAAATAATGATCAGTGACCATGCTTATCGGCAGGCAGGTGTAAACGGAATGATGATAATGAAATCATTTGTTTTCAATTACACAGGACCAAAAGAATTTAAGCTTGAGCAAAACTATCCCAATCCATTTAATCCAACCACAAAAATACAATATCAAATTCCGGAATTAGGGGCACGTCGTGCCGTGTCCGTAAAGTTGAAGGTTTACGACATACTCGGAAGTGAAATTGCTACTTTGATAAATAAAGAACAGGAACCGGGATATTATGAAGTACAATTTAATGGCGGCAGCATTGCAAGCGGGATGTATATCTATAGATTAACTTCAGACAAATATTCTTCGATTAAGAAGATGATGTTGATGAAGTAAAAATTGTAAGTATGTTTTTTGTATTAAATATTAACCGATTGCCGCTTTTGACTATCTTGCCTGGGGAAGCCTTGTTGCTACGTTGATAAGAGTTTATTTATTGCCTGTCTCATTATGGGAAAGACTTTCTTTAATTTACCAGTCTGCAATTTGTTTTTCTTGATGCTTGACAAATATTATTCTATATTGACTGATAATTATTATATCTATACCCCTGGGGTAGATTGTAATGTTCATTATTGTATGATATGAGATTATTCCATTTTTATTGTAGCAAAAAACTCAGATTGGATAAATGTTTCCGATTTTAATGGATGGAGTGGGAAAGCCGCGACAGATTAATACCTTTATGTAACTCCAACTACTTTTTTAGTTGATAGGCAATTAAAATTAATTGCTAAACTTTCGTCCATTGAGGAACTGAATAACTGGTTTTGATGCAGCTAACTTGCCAGGCGGCACTTATTTCTACCAGACACGTATTCAGGATTATTTGGAAATAAAGAAAATAATACTGTTAAAATGCTGATTATTGATATTATAAATTGAGATTGGATAAAACTTAGCATTCTTCTTTAATTTCATTTTTATTAATAACCGTTCTAGCCAAACGGTATAAAAGTTGTCTGCCTTCAGCGCACTGCAATTATTATTTTACAGTATGAATGACAATTTTTTAGTAATCAGTCTATAAAATCTTTATGGAGTATGATGAAAAAACTTTCTATTAAATCGTCAATAAATGTAACCGTAATATTATTAATCCTGTTTATAAGCCCGGTATTTTCTCAATCTCAAATACATTTCGCAGTTATAGGCGATTTCGGTAAAGCAGGCAGCGACGAGCTTGCCGTCTCAGAGCTTGTGAAAAGCTGGAACCCCGATTTTATTGTAACAGTAGGTGATAACAATTACGAGAGCGGCTCAGCTTCAACAATTGATGAAAATATCGGACAGTATTACCACGAGTTTATTTTCCCTTACGTCGGCACGTACGGAAAGGGTGCAAATAAAAATAAATTTTTTCCATCACCCGGTAACCACGATTGGCGTGCAGATAGTCTTACTCCCTACAGAGATTATTTTGAACTTCCAAACAACGAGCGGTATTACGATTTTATTGTTGGTAATGTTCATTTCTTTATGCTCGATTCGGATGGTGACGAACCTGATGGAAATAGCAGCAGTTCGATACAGGCAAACTGGTTTTATAATAAAATTTCTACTTCCAGTTCAACCTGGAAGATTGTTTGCCTTCATCATCCACCCTATTCATCCGGTCGGCATGGTTCAAACTCAAATATGCAGCAATGGGATTTTCCACAGACAGGTGCTACCACGGTAATTGCGGGACACGATCATACATACGAAAGAATTGAAAAGGATGGATTCACATATTTTGTAAATGGTCTCGGTGGGAAAAGCCTTTATAATTGGGGGAGCATAGTAAGCGGAAGCCAGATGAGATATAATGACAATTACGGTGCTATGCTTGTTGATGCTTACACAGACAGCATAGTTTTTAAATTTATCGATATCAATAATGATACAATAGACAGCTATTCAATCATAAACCCACCAACCATAAATGGATTCACATATTTTGCCACCTATAATGGGAATCTTTATTACTTTTCAAACGCAAACCAATTCTGGCAAGATTCCAAACAATTATGTATAGACAATGGCGGACATTTAGTAACATTCACAGATATTGATGAAAATAATTACATCAATACTGAACTTAGAAACGTGATTGGTAGAAATGCAATTTGGTTTGGGCTTACAGATGAAAATGTTGAAGGCCAATTTGAGTGGGTTACGGGTGATTCACTAACATTTGCTAATTGGCAGCCTGGTGAGCCAAACAATCAAGGTGGGAACCAGCATTATGGTCTTATGGGCAGTAATGGTCAATGGGATGATACTTTCAACTCTAACTCAGCCAGATGTGTTTTAGAGATTGAAATACTTCCAGTGGAATTAATATCATTTACAGCTACTTTGCATGGCAATGCAACCACACTAAATTGGACAACTGTTACTGAACAAAATAACTCTGGCTTTGAGGTTCAACGTTCGAAATTTGAAAGTGTATGGGAGAAAATTACATTTATTGGCGGGAATGGTACCACAACCCAATCCTATAATTATTCCTACGTTGATAATAATCTAACAGCCGGTAAATATTTATATAGATTAAAGCAAATTGATTTCGACGGTGGCTTTAAATATTCTAACGAAATCGAGGTTGAAGTTAACGTCCCTTTAACATTTGGTCTGGAACAGAATTATCCAAATCCATTTAATCCAACCACCAGAATACAATATCAAATCCCGGAAGTTGGGACACGGCACGCTGTGTCCATACAATTGAAGGTTTATGACATACTCGGAAATGAAATAGCAACTTTAGTAAATAAAGAACAGATTCCGGGATATTATGAAGTACAATTTAATGGCAGCAACTTTCCAAGTGGTGTTTATTTCTACAACCTACAAGCTAGTGAATTTGTGGTGACAAAAAAGATGATCCTTGTAAAATAAGACTCTTCACTGATTGTTTATAATTAAGCTATTGACAATCTGTTCGTAACCTCAGCACCTTTCTATTTACACATTTGCAATTGAAAATTTATATGCAATAAAAGACCAGTTTTCTTTTGAGTAGAGAATATTTGCATTAAAAATCAATTTCTTTTTAAATAATGGTGAATATTTGGTTTAACTTCATATATGATATTATATTTGCATTAAATTTCGGCACAATAATAAGTTCCTGTACTTATAATATCTGAGAGCTTTGAATTTAACAACTAAAGGGACTATCAGATATGGAATTAAATGAAAGTATCCGTCAGTTTGTTAGGCTTCTTGAGGAAAAACATGAAGAACTTAAAAGCAAATTGAATGTTTTTGTTTCAAATATGGTTGGGGAGGACAAAGATAAAAAACAAGGTGCGGCCGAAGATGTCTTATCAGCTTGCCAAACATTAAAAAATAATTTATCAAAGGAAGATATACCCCCATGGCTCAATAATATAATAAGTGCTCTAAACAGTTATTTGCATAATTTTGATAATGCTGCAAGTGCAAGAAATCTAATGTTGGAAGTAATCCCAATCTATAATGAGATAGCACACAATAAATGGAAATTTGATAATTCCCTAAAATCAAAAGCTTTTGACTTTGATGCAGTATATAGAAAATGCAAAGATGACAGTAATCTAGATAAGTTATTTGATGATCTTGTTAATCTCCTCAACGAAATTTTAGTAAGTGGAGAAATTGATAGTTTGAAGGTTCGAAATTTGTTGGAGAGATTAATAGCTACATTAAGAAATCATAAAACTGCATCTCACTTTTCCATACATAGTATGTTGGATTTTGCAAATCAGTTAACGAATAATGTAATTTGGGAGCAATTAAAATCAACCCCTAAACTAAAAGGTTTTCTAACTGGCTTCGAGAAAACAATAAAGGAAACTAATGTTTCTATGGATGAATTAAATAAGAAAATATATAATACAATGAACGATCAATATGACAGTGATTTTAACTTTCTTAAAAATCGGGAGCACAGGTTAACTGAAGATAAAAAAATTACAAATCAGCCGGAGGTCAGAACATCATTAGATATTAATGTAAAAAAAGAATAATTAGATGTTTGAGAACACATATGAAATTAAGGAGAGATTATGATTGAATTTTGAGTTCTTGAGTTTAATCAGCTTTAATTACAATACGCCAAGTGATTTGTTTTGAATTAAAATCCCGGTGTTTAGTAAACTACTAAACCATCAAATCCTGAATATCCAAAATCCCAACAGGAACACCGTTCTCTACCACAATTATATTATCAACTTTCTTTTCACCAAATATCTTGGAGCATTCATAAAGTGATTCGTTAGCATCTATGGTAAGAGGTTTCCCAGAGCTTAGTTCAGTGAGAGGTTTCTTTAAAACACCTTCTCCGTTGGATTCAAGTAATCTTCTAAGGTCACCATCTGTAAATATCCCGACAATCTTAGATTTACTATCCACTAAAGTAACAGCTCCTAAACCGGTCCGTGTCATTTCAATCAAAGCATCCATTATTGTCTTTTTAGTATTAATAGTTCCTTTTTCCTTGCGGATAACTTCTTTTACTTTGAGTGTCATTAATTTAGTGTGTTCTAAAAACTGTTGTGTCCCAATGTCGGTAAAATGACTTTTTGGTAACTCCTTCATAACCTTCCATGGAATAGTGCAAGCATGTACTCCCAGCTTAATTGCATTTCTTACATGTTCAGGATGACGTACAGAAGAAAACATTACTTTAGTGTTATACCCGTATTTGGTTACAGCTTTTACGCACTGATCAATAAGATCCAGTGCATCATGACCCTGATCCTGCAATCTGCCAACCAGGGGACAGACATAAGTTGCACCTGCACTAAAAGCTATATAAGCTTGCTGGACAGTATAAACCAAATGAAGGTTAACCTTCAAACCGTCATCAACAAGTTTTTTGCAGGCTTTTGCGCCTTCAAGTGAGATTGGAATTTTAAATACTGTTTTATCTTTATCCAATCCCAACCTCAATAACCTGTTTGCTTCTGAAATTATATCTTCAGATTTTGTTCCCATCGCTTCCACTTGCAATACAGGAACCATCTTTGAAAGTTTTAGAATAGTTCCATCAATATCGGTTATACCATCTCTGTGCATAAAGGTTGGGGTGGTTGTAAGTCCGTATAGAAAACCAAGTTCAAATGCCTCTTCTATCTCGGATAGATTTGTAGAATCTAAATATAACTCCATAATTACCTACTCACTTCTATATTTTTTCTCAAGATAATGAATTTCAACCAAAGGGTTTAAAAATTCTTCCAGATCATACACATTCAATTGACTTGCTGCGTCACATAATGCCTTTTGCGGGTTTGGATGAGTTTCTATAAAAAGACCATCAACACCCGCTGCCACACCTGATCTGGCAATTACCGGCAAGTACTCCCTTGAGCTTCCTTTAGGATCAGCACTTGGAATTCCATACTTCCTGATAGAGTGCGTAATATCAAATATTACAGGATAGCCGGTCTGTCTTAAATGGTAAAAACTTCTGGGATCAACTACTAAATCATTATAACCAAATGTATATCCCCGCTCTGTTAACAAAATTTTATTGTTGTTTTCTGATTCAATTTTCTGAACAGGCTTAAACATATTTTCCGGTGCAATAAATTGTCCATGTTTCAGGTTTATTGTTTTTCCGGTTTTTGCAGCTGATACCACTAAAGTTGTTTGCATACAAAGGTATGCGGGAATTTGAATAACATCTAATATTTCGCCGGCTTCACTAGTCTGCTCAGGATAATGAATATCTGATAAGATTGGAAATCCAAAATGCTCCTTTATCTTCTGCAGAAGTTTTAACCCTTTTTCAATACCGGGTCCAACATAATACTCAACGGAGCTTCTGTTGTCCTTCATGAATGAAGATTTATAGATTACCGGAATATCCAGTTTCTCAGAAACAAGCTTTAATTGTTCAGCAGTTTCAAACATTATCTTTTCATCTTCAATAACACAGGGACCGGAAATTAAAAATAATTGATCTGTCCGTAATTTTTTCCATCAATACTAACTGATTTAATCATCTGTTTATACGGGAAATAGCAATGAATATTTGGTTATTTTATAATGAAAGAGTGACGAATATACTCCATCTATTAGGTAAAAACAACCTACCAGTCCTTTGAACTCTATGAAATTATAGAGCAAATAATTTGTAAATTTTTTATTAAACGTCCAAAATTGGAGTATTTCGAAAGAAATATATTTCAAATTCACTCGATTATTATTTTAAGTTTCCTTAACTTTATAACCAAAATTTACTTAATGTTATAAAAGAATAATGAATAATATCTCAAAAGAAGATTACCTGAGTACTATGTATAAGCATCGTGATTCGAGTGGTGCAATAAAGCCAAATCAAATTGCAGATCGACTCAATATTTCCGGTGCAGCGGTAACTGATATGCTCAAGAAACTCTCGAAAGATGGTTATGTCGATTATAAAAAATACAAGGGAATAAGACTTACCAAAGTTGGAGAAGAATATGCGATGAACATGGTTCGGAGACACAGAATATGGGAAGTGTTTCTACACCAGGTGGTTGGCATTCCCTGGGATAAAGTTCATTCAGAGGCTGAAAATTTAGAACATTCCTCAAGTGATGAATTAATCAATCGTTTGGAGGAGATGTTAGATTTCCCCGAATTTGATCCTCATGGTGACCCTATTCCTGATAAGAATGGTAAACTGCCTGAACAAAAGAATTCTAAGTCTCTTAGTATGATAAGATCAGGTAAGAAAGTCATAGTTACCAAAGTGAATGACTTCGATAGCAGCTTTCTTAAATATATTTCAAAAATTGGGATTGGATTGAATAAAGTAATTGAAGTAAAAGAAGTTCTTAAGTTCGATGGATCTATGCTTATTGAAATTGATGGAAAGGAATTTAGTGTAAGTAATAAATTAGCTGCAAATATTTTTGTTATAAATTCAAACTAATAGAAAAATGTACAATCCATTAACAACATTACTAATTGGCATAGCGATAATGGCAATATCTCTGTTTTTCTTCTGGCCTAAAACTGGTGTATTTGCTATCCGGAAAAAAAGAAAAAGTTTCTCAAAGCGTGTTTTGATTGAAGATGCATTGAAACATTTATACAACTGTGAGTATAGTAATATAAACTGTACTTTGAATAGCATAGCTGGTACCCTCTCAATTCCTGTAGACGATGCTGCGAAATTAACTGCGCGTTTAGAATCGATGAGCTTAGTTACTACACACGAAAAAGGGTTAGCGCTAACTTCTGAAGGACGGTCATATGCGTTGAGAATCATAAGAGTTCATAGATTATGGGAAAGATATCTCGCTGATGAGACGGGTGTTGATGAGAAGGATTGGCATAATGTTGCAGAAGAGATTGAGCATAAAATTACTCCTGATGAAGCAGATGAGCTTTCAGCACAAATCGGTAACCCTGTATATGATCCACACGGAGATCCAATTCCATCGACGGATGGCAATTTGCCTGCAATCCAAGGCAGGCCACTGAATACTCTTCGACCGGGTGAGTTTGCTAGTATAATTCATGTAGAAGATGAACCACATTCAATATACACCCAATTGGTAGCTGAAGGAATATATCCCGGGATGCAAGTAAAAATGATTGGTGTAACAAATGAAAGAATTACTTTTTTAGCTAATGGTGAAGAAGTTGTTCTCGCTCCACTATTCGCAAAGAATATTACAATATCACCGATAAAAGAAGAAATATTAATCAAAGGAAAATTTAAAAAGCTTTCTTCATTAGCGATAGGGGAGAGTGGTGTAGTATTGGGAATATCAAAAAGATGCCGCGGGCATCAGAGAAGAAGGCTAATGGACCTTGGAGTAGTACCGGGAACAATCATCGAAGCGGAAATGAAAAGTATTGGTGGAGACCCAGTCGCATATAGGATAAAAGGAGCATCAATTGCACTACGAAAAAAACAAGCGGATAGAATTTTTATGAAAGAGGAACAAATTGACTAATATCATCAATCAAAGTAACTGTGATACCTGTCCGGTTCATAATGTTGGCAACTTAAAAAAACTGGGTATCAACTTGAATAACAGTGATTATTTAGTTGCCCTTGCAGGTAATCCAAATACCGGAAAGAGTACTGTATTCAATAATTTAACCGGATTAAGGCAGCATACCGGCAATTGGCCGGGTAAAACTGTTGTTCGTGCAGAGGGGGGATTCGAATATAAAGAATCAAAATTTAAATTGGTTGATCTTCCAGGCACATATTCATTATTATCAACGAGTACTGATGAGGAAGTTGCGCGGGATTTTATATTGTTTGGTCAGCCTGATGTCACGGTTGTTGTTGTTGATGCTACGAGGCTGGTAAGGAATTTAAATTTGGTTTTCCAGGTATTGGAAATAACAAATCGTGCAGTTTTATGTTTGAACCTGATGGATGAAGCGAGAAGAAATAATATCAAAATTGATGAAAGGCAGTTATCAAAGGATCTGGGAATTCCGGTTATTCCAACTGAAGCAAGACAAAATGTTGGAATGAATGAACTGCTGGAAAGTATCTTTAATGTTGCTTCCGGAAGTTTTGTTTGCAAACCATACAGAATAAAAAATAAATCAAAAGAACTAACCTATGCTGTTGAAAAACTTTCGACTGTGATAAAACAAGAATTTCCGAACCTGCCAAATGTAACCTGGGTTGCGTTAAGACTACTGGAAGGCGATCAGAGTGTTATTGATGCAGTTAAATCAGGTGAGCTTGGTAACCTTAGTGAACGGAATTCAATAATTAATGATAATGAATTAATATCCGCATAATTGTCATGAAATGAGCATGAATAATAAATACGCACTTCCGCAGAAATGTCTTCGTCAAAGAAAATGATTTTAATGTGAGTTCCGTATTATCAAAACAAGAAATTTTAATCATATGAAAAAAGATAACAAACATAATCCCGATGTAATCCTATCTACAGCAAATAATCTTAGATGGGAAATGGGTGAAAACCTTCACGATAATTTAATGGAGTCTATCTATGCTAACGCTACTTCCATAGCACAGAGATCTGTGACAACACCCACAGAAAAACCAAAATTTAGTTTCGATAGAGCATTGGATAGGCTGGTAACAAGTCCACTGCTTGGTTTCCCTATTATGTTTCTTATTCTTGCAATTATTTTTTGGCTTACTATAGAAGGAGCAAATGTACCGTCCTCTCTAATAGCTACTTTGTTAATAGATAATCTTCATCCGGCATTTAAAGAGTTTACGGTTACTATCGGATTTCCATGGTGGTTAAGCGGAGTTCTGGTTGATGGGGCTTATCTTGCAATGGCCTGGGTTGTAAGTGTAATGCTTCCTCCTATGGCAATCTTCTTCCCTCTTTTTACACTATTGGAAGATTTTGGATATTTACCTCGAGTTGCTTTCAATATGGATAATCTTTATAGAAAAGCAGGTGCTCACGGTAAACAGGCATTAACAATGGCAATGGGCTTTGGCTGTAACGCTGCAGGAATTATTGCTACAAGGGTAATTGATAGTCCCCGTGAGAGATTGATTGCCATTATTACAAATAATTTCTCACTTTGCAATGGAAGGTGGCCTACACAAATATTGATCGCTACAATTTTTATTGGTGGTGTTGTTCCTGCCCATCTTGCCGGGATAGTTTCCGCAGGTGCTGTGGTTACTATCGCTGTGTTGGGTGTAGCCTTTAGTCTCATTGTTTCGTGGGGGTTATCTAAATCAATTTTAAGGGGAGAAGCATCTGCATTCAGTTTGGAACTACCGCCTTACCGTCCGCCACGTATTCTTCGTACACTATACACATCGCTAATTGATAGAACAATAATTGTTCTTTGGCGAGCAGTAATTTTTGCAATTCCAGCAGGGATTGTAATATGGCTTGTCTCTAACATTACAATTGGAGGAGATAGCATTGCCGTACTTTTTATTAATTGGATTGATCCGGTTTCTTTTCTTATTGGACTAAATGGTGTGATAATCCTTGCATATATAATTGCCATTCCTGCAAATGAAATTGTTATACCAACAATACTAATGCTCACTGTATTAGTTGCAGGTATTGCAGGGGTTGGAAGCGGTAATGGAGTAATGTTTGAATTAGATTCTGCAAATGCAACTGGAGGAATTCTTATGGCGGGTGGATGGACTTTGTTAACAGGAATTAATCTTATGTTATTTAGTTTGCTTCACAATCCTTGCTCAACAACTATTTACACAATTTACAAAGAGACGAAAAGTGTTAAGTGGACGCTTATCTCAACGTTCCTTCCAGTAGTAATGGGAATAGTAATCTGCTTTTTTGTTACCCAAATATGGAGATTATTTGCAGGCGGTTAAAATAATTCCCTGTGTTTTTTTATTATGTCCAATATCTTTTTTCATGCTCTTTTTGCTCAGCAAGAGGTCCCTGAACTAATAATCGACAGACCTGATATAGCTGAATCTGCTGTAATCGTTCATCCGGATTGGCTTCAAATTGAAACGGGATTTACGCTACTGCAAGATAATTTTTTTGAGGAACCTGTTAGTTACCAGGTACTTATTTGATGGCGGATTTACATATCTTCTGGAAAGTAATTTACAATTTGATATTTTAATGGGATTTGGAACTTTAAATAGCAGTTCAATATGGTTTATAACTACGGGTATTGCTTTAAGAATTTCCCGTTAAATATAATAAACAATTAATATTCTTAAATAAATTTTTATTGAAATATGAAAAAATTCAGAATTTTATCCTGGAATGTTAACGGTATCAGAGCAGTATATAAAAAAGGTTTTGTTGATTGGTTTTCCAAAGAGAAGCCTGATATACTATGTGTTCAGGAAACCAAAGCCATGAAAGAACAACTGCCTGATGATTTAATAACCATTGGTAAATACAGATCGTTTTTTTCATCAGCAGAAAGAAAAGGATATAGCGGTGTTGCAACATATTGCAATGCAGAACCGGTTAAGGTTTCAAATGGAATAGGAATAAAAAAGTTTGACAGTGAAGGTAGATTTTTAATAACGGATTTTAATGAATTTATATTATTCAATATTTACTTTCCAAACGGAAAAGCAAAAAAAGAAAGACTCCAATATAAAATGGATTTCTACGATTCATTTTTGAAACATCTAAAGAAGCTTAGTAAACAGGGGAAAAAAATAGTAATCTGCGGTGATGTTAATACTGCACATAAGGAAATTGATTTGGCGAGACCAAAAGAGAATGAGAAGATATCGGGATTTCTACCTGAAGAGCGTGAGTGGATTGACAAATTGCTGAAAGCTGGTTTTATAGATACATTCAGGGTCTTTAATAATGAACCTGATAATTACACCTGGTGGGATATGATGACACGTGCGCGAGATAGAAATGTCGGTTGGAGAATTGATTATTTCTTTATTAGTGAGAACCTTAGTAGTAATCTTAAATCTGCAACTATTCTTCCGGATGTAATGGGTTCGGATCATTGTCCTGTGGGCATTGAATTAAAATTTAGTTGAAATGGAAAGTGAAAAAACTAATCAGCCTCATGTCGTTTTTTTATTCTGCATGCCATTGGTGCCATGTAATGGAGAAAGAATCATTTGAAGATACAGCCGTTGCAAGTATTATGAATCAGTCTTATGTGTCCATAAAGGTTGATAGAGAAGAAAGACCTGACGTTGACCAAGTATATATGGATGCAGCGTATCTAATAAACCAACAAGGTGGATGGCCTTTAAATGTTATCACTATGCCAGATGGGAGACCTGTTTTTGCAGGTACCTACTTTCCAAGGGAAGATTGGTTGAAGATACTAAAATATTTCAGCGATACTTTTATAAAGAATCCAGAATTGTTTGAGCAAGAGGCGGCTAAGATTACAAAATATTTAAGGCAGCAAAGAATTCCCGGTTATAGTAATGTAGAACAAATCTTTACTGTTGATGATCTTAAAACTGCATTTAACAATGGAATAAAAGAAATTGATTTTGATAAAGGAGGAACAAAGGGAGCACCAAAATTTCCTATGCCAAACATTTATGAATTTTATCTCTCATATTATTATCACACTAAAAACGTTAAAGCATTGAAAGCAGTTGAAGCTGTATTAGATAATATGGGTAATGGTGGTATTTACGACCAGATAGGAGGTGGTTTCGCAAGATATTCTACGGATAACATATGGAAGGTTCCGCATTTTGAAAAGATGCTTTATGATAATGGTCAATTAGTTAGTCTTTATGCTAATGCTTACAAAGTAACCAGAAACAAAAATTATAAGAGAATCGTATATCAAACTCTTGAATTCATAGAAAGCGAAATGATGGATAAATCCGGTGGATTCTATTCAGCTTATGATGCAGATTCTGAAGGCGAGGAAGGGAAATATTATGTATGGACAAAAAAAGAAATACTTAAAATTTTAGGGGAAGATGGGGAATTATTTTCCGATTATTATACAGTTACTGAAAACGGAAACTGGGAACAAGGGAAAAATATTTTATTCCTAACCGATGATATAGATGCCCTGTTGAAGAAATACGATATTGATATAAAAACATTAAATGAAAAAATAGCTGGTGCTACTCAAAAATTATTTAGTGAAAGAGAAAAGCGTATTAAACCTGGCCTGGATGATAAAATTCTTACATCCTGGAATGCATTAATGTTAAAGGGATATTGTTATGCATATAATGCATTTGGCGA
>JARRKK010000016.1:0-16311 GCA_037388105.1 Ignavibacteriaceae bacterium
AAAATGGATACTTGCCATTTATGATTATTGGTAATGCAGGTACTGTTGGCACAGGTGCGATCGATCCATTAGAACAAATTTCAGCTATTTGTGAGAAAAATGATCTTTGGTTTCACGTAGATGGTGCATATGGTGCTTTTGCAGCAACTCTACCAGATGCAACCGAAGATTTGAAAGCATTAAAACATGCTGATTCAGTGGCACTCGATCCACATAAATGGTTATATGCACCTCTGGAAGCCGGTTGTACTTTAGTTCGAAATCCTGATAAGTTATTACATGCTATCTCCTATCATCCAACTTACTACAGGTTTGCTGATGAAATTGAGGAAGAAGAAAGAGGTATCAATTTCTATGATATTGGATTTCAGAACTCAAGAGGGTTTAGAGCGTTAAAGGTTTGGCTTGCATTAAGACAGGTTGGAAAAAATGGATACATTAAAATGATCGGAGATAATATAAACCTTTCTAAGTATTTGTATCAACTAATAGAACAAGAACCCGATCTGCGAGCAACATCCCAGAGTTTAAGCATAACTACATTCCACTATGTGCCATCTGATATTAATTTAAAAAGTGAAAGTACCCAGGATTATTTAAACGAACTGAACCAGAAATTACTGGATAGACTAAATGATAGTGGTGAAGCGTATATTTCAAATGCAATGATAGATGGAAAATTTGTTTTAAGGGCATGCATTGTAAATTTCCGTACAACACGCGAAGATGTTGAATCACTGCCAAAAATTGTTATTCGAATGGGAAGAGAAATTGATTCAGAATTAAAATCAGATAAACTTAAAAGTAAAAGCTGAGAGCATTCTATGCTCCTTTAATCGATAATCTAAAGATCCGGCTGCTTGCCAACAGATAATTCAATTCTTGCATTTTACTTGATTTAAGAGGAAGTTAGCTTTTGATTTTATTTAAGAATTATGAAAGAACACTCAGACGTAAAGAATATCACGGTAAACCGGAAAGCAAGACATGAGTATAGCATTATTCAAACATTCGAAACAGGAATAGTATTAGTCGGTACAGAAGTAAAAGCACTAAGAGAGGGTAAAGCAAATCTTGTTGATGGCTATGCAAAGCTAAAGGATTCAGAGGTTTGGTTAGTAAATTTGCACATCAGTGAATATTCACAAGGTAACATAAATAATCACGACCCTAAAAGAGAAAGAAAACTTCTTCTTAATAAAAGTGAGATAAGAAAATTAATAGGAAAAACAAAAGAAAAAGGATTAACGCTTGTTCCCCTTCGATTGTATTTTAAAAATGGTAAAGTGAAATTAGAACTTGCCCTTGCAAAAGGTAAAAAAGTTTATGACAAACGTAGAGATATTGCCAAACGTGATTTTGAAAGAGATCAGGAAAGAAAGATTAAATATTGAGGGGCTATATTTCATTCCGAACTCGTTTCGGAATCTACTAAAATTTTTTGCAAACCCTGAAACAAGTTCAGGGTTACGAAATTAAATTAAATAGCTAACCAATTATGAGTAAAAATATGTTCCCCGAAATAAACGAACAGATGGATCTCATCAAACGAGGTGCCGTTGAAATTATTCCTGAGGAGGAACTGGTTGAGAAATTAGAGAGATCGTTAAAGGAGAAAAAACCGCTCAACATCAAACTTGGCTGCGATCCCAGCAGACCTGATTTGCATATAGGTCATTCGGTTGTATTAAGAAAGTTAGCACAGTTTCAATCATTGGGACACCAGGCAATATTAATCGTTGGTGATTTTACCGGAATGATCGGTGATCCATCCGGGAGAAGTGTTACCAGACCAGCACTTACTTTGGATGAAGCCAGAAAAAATGGTGAAAGTTATTTCAATCAGGCCACCAAAATTCTTGATAAAGAAAAAACCAAAATGGTTTATAACTCAGAATGGCTCGGTAAGATGAATTTCGAAGGGGTAATCAAGCTTGCATCAAAATATACTGTAGCGCGAATGATCGAGCGGGATGACTTTACAAAAAGATATAAATCCGGTGATCCAATCAGCATACATGAATTTCTATACCCGCTTGCTCAGGCAATGGATTCTGTTGCAATTAAGAGTGATGTTGAACTGGGAGGTACGGATCAAAAATTTAATTTACTGGTTGGAAGAGATATCCAACGGGAAGAAGGAATGGAACCTCAATGTATTCTTACCATGCCACTGATCCCTGGAACCGATGGTGTTGAAAAGATGAGTAAATCTTATGATAATTATATCGGTATTTCAGATTCTCCTAAAGAGATATATGGTAGAACATTGTCAATTCCGGATGATTTAATTTATATTTACTATGAATTGGCAAGCGATGTTTCTAAAGATGAATTATTAGAAATTAAAAAACAACTTGATGATCCAAAAGTAAATCCAAGAGATCTTAAGAGAAGACTGGCAAGAACATTTGTAACTATGTACCACGATAAGGATGCAGCACTACAAGCGGAAGAAGAATTTGATAAAGTCTTTATTAAAAAGGATATTCCGGATGACATTCCAGAGATAAAAATTAATGTAAAAGAAATTGGTGTTTTGGATTTATTAATGGAAGTAAAGTATGCTAATTCTAAAGGTGAAGCGAAAAGATTGGTTAACCAGGGTGGTGTCTCCATTGATGGGAATAAAGTTAATGATATGTCTTCATCGATAAAACTGAAGGATGGCATGGTTCTGAAGGTTGGCAAAAGAAAATTTATTAAGTTAATAGTTTAAAGTAATGATTATCTGCAACGACAGATAGATTTACAATCCGGAACAGGAAAGATTTTCTTATATCTTTAAATTAATCTATAAAGGAATTTAATATTGTACTTACCCCAAAAAATATTTTTTACAAAAGGTGTTGGAAGAAGCAAAGAGTATTTAACCTCCTTTGAGCTTGCATTAAGAGATGCTCACATAGAAATGTGTAACCTTGTTACAGTTAGCAGTATATATCCTGTAAATTGTAAAAGAATTAGCGTTGATTCTGGTTTGAAGGAGATTGAACCCGGGCAAATTATCCATTGTGTGATGGCCCGCAATTCAACCAATGAACCGAACCGGTTGATTGCAGCATCGCTCGGTGTTGCACTTCCTGCAGATAAAAATTCATACGGATACCTATCAGAACATCATCCATTCGGACAAACAAATAAAGTGGCTGGCGAATACGCAGAGGATTTAGCTGCAACTATGCTCGCTACAACCCTAGGAGTTAAATTTGATCCTGATAAAGATTGGAATGAAAGAGAAGATGTTTATAAAATGTCCGGTAAAATTGTGAAAACCTTCAATGTAACAAAATCTGCAAAGGGAAATAAAAACGGAATGTGGACAACAGTTATTGCAGCAGCTATTTTGCTGCCTTAGTATTAAATTTTGCTGTGACTGAAATAGTAAAATGAATCGCTAAAGCAAGAACTATCCCCACCAACATTGGCTCAATCTCACTTACAATTGGAACTGACTTAAAACTACTTCTTAAAAAATACCAGATCGTACTTCCGGCAAATGCAGAAATCATTTCAACTAAGATATATCTATTATCTATTCTCAGCTTTGGATAGTAAGCACTTACAACAGGTAAGATGATTGCAGGAATAAATAATGAACCTATCGTATACCAAATTTCGATTACGGATGGAATTATGTATGCTAATAGAATTGCAATTAATCCTGAAATGACTAATCCAATTATTGTATAATATTTTAATTTACCATCGTTGTGAGTTGGATTAAGTCTATATACGAAGTCTCTTCCAATTGTTGTTCCGCTTAAAAATAAAAAGCTGTTTAGTGTTGAGAGTATTGTTGCAAATAGCGCTGCATAAAAAATTCCTTTTAATCCAACTGGTAAAACCTCTTCGGCAAAAAGAGGAAATGCTAAAACCGGATTACCGATTTCAGGAAGTACTGCTTTTGCAAATAATCCTGTTGTTGTTGTTAGAAAATCGAAAAGTGCCCAGAAGAAGATTGAAATAATAATTCCTTTTACTGCTATGTTACCGGATTTAGCTGCATAACATCGTTGATGAAATCCGGGATCTGCAAATGTCCACAATGCAATTAGAAACCAAATAATGATGAATGTCGGAGACATTCCTCCCGTAAGCTCTATATGATTTTCAGGAACTGAAGAAGAAATAAACTCAAGTGTACCGAACTTATCTGCAGAAAATATTACTATTAAAAGAAACCCGATAAACATTACAAAGAATTGCATAGCATCTGCATAAACATTTGCTCTGAATCCGCCTTTTATTAAATATGCTATGGATAAAATTAATGAGATGAACAAGCATAACACAATATTTAAATCAAACAGAAGTGAGAGTAATCCGGCACTCATAAGTATATAAGGTGCAGGAGAAACAAGTACAAACACAATAACCGCGGAAAGTAGTCCAACATTTTTTCCGTAAACTTCAGTTAATTTATCAGGAATAGTAAACAGTGATGCTTCCCTGATCTTCTTTGCAAATAATAAAGCAAATAGAAATGCAAAAATGTAATATGGAAAACCCTGCGTAAACCAGCTTACTACTCCATATCTGTAAGTGAACTCTCCTACCCCGAGTATGCCGCCGTACCAGGTGGAAACATTTGTTAGCACAAATAAAAATAATCCAACCTTTCTACCGGATAATAAATAGTTGGATGCTTCGGAGGTTGTTTTTCTTCCTGAATAAAATCCGGTTAATAGAAGTGCAGAAAAAAATAAAATTAGTATTAGAATATCAGGTAGGCTAAAAGAGATCATTTTTAATCATTGTTTTGACATCTCGTACTACGAGGATAACTCCATTTCTTATATTCAATTCAACTACACTACTTATTGATACATTACTTGTACTTTCTTTTTCTCCAAATGGAAGTATTACATCTTTCAATGGATATTTCAATCCTTTCGATTTTATTTTTGTTTTTTTATCAAAGCCATATAAAGAAAATGTTTCTCCCCTTAACGATCTTAATTTTATATATCCATTATATGGTTTTAAATATGAATCTTCTGCAATTAAACTAATTCCGATTTGTGGAAAAAATTTTAATACAATTCCAAGGTTACAAATAGTATGATCAAGCCGGTTTCCTGTTACTCCCGTTAACAAAACTTCAGTATATCCATTCTTAATCACATATTTCAAACTCTTTTCAACATCGGTATCGTTTTGTCTTGAAACAGGAATAAACCTGGATGTTTTTTTAAATTTCCTTTTTGATTCATTTGATATTGAGTCCATATCACCAATTATTACATCAGGAACCAAATTCATTTTTATTGCAGAATTCGCACCACCATCAGCACAGATTAAAGTATTATAATCTCTATTCTGAAAATAATTTATTATACTTTTTCGTGGAGGTTTACCGTGGGCAAGTATTATGCATTTATTCATATTACATTTCTTTTGAAGTCATTCTGAAGAAACGAAGTTTCCGGAGAATCTTACAGACTTTTCATTTGGTTCAGAATGACAATTTAACATCATAATCCAACCTGTATTCCAGTTATAAAATTTCTTTCAGCAGCAGGAAAAAATTCTTTTCCTATTGCGTTAGCAGAATAGAGGTTATCAAAAATATTGGTCAACTGAAAATATAATTTCCATGGTGTCAAAGCATTTATAACCTGAAATTCGTAACTGGCAATAAGTTCTGAAGTAAAATAAGATTCGTTTACATTATCTGTATAACTAACAAATCCGGGATATTCCTGAAGATAAGGATTAAGATTTTCATCGTAATTATCTGAGAAAAAATCACCAACATACTTTCCTGTTAATCGAACGTACAAGCCGGCATAATTATAAACTAAACTTAAATTGGCCAGATATTCCGGAAAGCCGGCAATACGATTACCATTAAGATTGATAAAATTATCAGCGTCCAGATAATAATTCCCTTCTTCAATAGTATTACGGCTGAGGGTTCCATTACCAATAATCTCCAATTTGTTCTTTAAGAATTTTAGTACAAATGAAAGTTCAGCACCTACATGAACAGGTCTATCTACATTACCTGTAACCGGCTGCCCGAATCTATCTAACTGACCACTCTTTACAATCTCATTATTAAATAACATATAAAACAGATTTAGAGTTACTGATAAATTCTGATTTGAAACTGTTGTCCCAATTTCAAAATCATTCATTGTTTCCGGATTTACTAATGGTTCACTAAAATTAAAAGTGCCATCAGGATTTTTTTCAAACTGCGGTACTGCTCCTCCACTTGATTCAGCAGCATCATAATAATTAACTAATCTAGGTTCCCTTGATACTCTTGCAAAAGAAAAGTACATGTTCCACTGATCAGAAGGTTTATAATTAATTCCTACTCTTGGATTAATAAATAGATTATCAACATTAAAATCTGTTCCAACGTATTCTTCATTATATAATTTGTATCTATGGTAGGCTAACTGCAATTCACCTAATAAATTTATCTGTTCATTGAGTGTGTAAGATTCGTGAACAAATGCGCTTACAATATCCTTTCCTCCACTGTAAGAGTAATATTGATAATCTTTGGAAACCCCTAATGGCAATTCCTCTGCAAAATTAATATTTCCCCAATGTCTTGAACTATGTTTACGCAGCTCAACTCCAAAGATTAATAATCCATTGTTATGATTTAAGCTGAAACGAGGGATCCATCCATATTGTTTATTTTCAACCTCTGCCTTTATAAGCGTATTAACCGGATTCTGTGTTGCCATAAAGCCATTTTCTTCTGTTAAGCGTAAATAAGTTGTGTCAGCCCACGAACCATCAAAATCAAAAAAACCATCCCCTAAAACCAGAAAGAGTGCAGAGTTAAATTTAAGATTTTTGTTGATTTGCCATTCATTTAAAAGTTCAAAGTGGGGCTGGGAAAAATTTTCTATTTCGTCCGGTCTTCTCGCAACTGTAAATGTGTATGCTGTATCATTAGCTTCCCAGTAGGAAAAGTTCTGCTTTCTCATTTCCAAATCTTTGACTGCAAACTTTGCAACACCCACATAACCTAAACCATCAGCGATGGGACCACCGTAAAAGTTAAACTGGGTTGTAAAGTTGGGATCATACCTTACTGCCGATAGAAAATATGATTTGAAATTTACCCAGGTTAAGTCTTTATACCCTGAACTTAATATCTGCCCAAGCTTTCCATAAATAGCGTATTTATTATCTATCAATCCACTTGAAAACGAGGCGGAATATTTTCTTGTGTCATAAGAGCCATATGCTGCCTTTAGTTCTAATTTTGGTCGGTTAGAAAATGATGCAGTAATTAAATTAATTGAACCACCAATAGCCGGATAACCAAAAACCCCTGAACCAGCACCACGTTGTACCTGAATCAGTCCTGTGCTTTCAAGTAAATCAGGGAAATCCAACCAATATACATTGTGATCTTCAGGATCATTCTGTGGAATACCATTTATTGTAACTGAAATTCTTCTTTGATCAAATCCGCGAATACTTACATAAGTATAACCTATTGCATTTCCACTTTCTGAATAAAAGGTTGTTGATGGTAAATCACTTAAATATTTAGGAATATCATATACAGTATAGTTTTCTTCAATCTGTTTCTGATCGATTTTATCAAATGCTACTGGTGTAATCCCTTCCTTCCCTACACTTGCTTCTACCATAATGGTTTGAGATGCTAATACCTTAGGAGAGAGCGGAAAGATATAAGTTCTGTTTCCATCTTTGGATTCTACATTGTTTGAGAAAGAAACTTTTTTAAGGGAAATATTCAGAGTCTCATAGCCTACGTAACTAATTTCAATAACATCTTTATCGTTAATTTGATAGTTAAGACTGAAGCGTCCATTTTTATCTGTGGCTGTTCCGATTGAATCCTCCCCCAAAATCATAACGTTCGCGTATGGCAGTGGTTGTTCGGTTTCCGAATCCCTTACCTGCCCAAGAAACTGTTGAGCATTTAAATGAACCGAAAACAAAATAGAAAAGTAAAGAATAATTAAGAATTTTATCATATTCTTACTTCAAATAAAAATAGCCGTCGGTTAAACGGCTAATATCTTAAATATTCTTATAGCCCGTTTACCTACGCTGGCATTATCCAGATCAGGTTAAAGGGTATTATCTCAGTCATCCCGGCGTGGGATAACACCCCTAACGGCTTTCGATTATAAATTTTTCTTATGTTAAAGTAAGTAAATTTTAAAAAGTATTCAACCTACTCTTAGTGATTGCCCTGCTTTAATTTTACTACTTGTTAGCTGATTTAATGATTTAATTTTCTGGATTGTAGTATTGTACTTTTTAGCTATCGAATAGAGTGATTCACCTCTGGCTACAAGATGGTATTTATACTTTCCATCGGATGTAGTTACAGTACCCATTTTTACTTTCAGTGTACTACCGGCAATAATTTTATTGCTCGATAAATTATTCCAATCTTTAATCGAAGAAATTGATACATAATATTTTTCAGCAATAGTGCTTATTGTTTCACCTCTCTTAACTATGTGGTAAATGAATTCTTTTGACCTCATTTCCTTATTAGAGGTGGGATAAATCTTTAAGGTTTGACCAGCGACTATTTTACTTCCGGAAATATCATTCCATCTTCTTATATCATCTTCAGTAACGTTATATTTAGTGGAAATCCTGCTAATCGTTTCACCTGGTTTAATTTTATGCGTAATATAATTGCCGGCTGAGGAAAAAGTATTAGTTTTAGTGTTTCCGGAATTGGTATATTGGTCATTTCCCGCAGTCTTATCGGAATAAATTCTCAATGATTCTCCGGCGATTATTTTACTGCCACTCATTCCGTTCCAGCCTCGTATATCAGATGCCCGAACCTGATAACGTTCTGCAATATCGCCTAGTGTATCTCCCGGTTTAATTTTATAATAAATAAAATTACCGTTACGAGAAGTATTTGATACATTTACAGTTTCAGGAATATAGGCATCGTTTGAAAAAATCTTTAATGTTTGTCCGGCGATAATTCTATTACTCTTTAACCCGTTCCATCTTCTTATGTCTCTCATAGAAACACCATATTGCTCAGCAATTACACTAATTGCATCACCCTTGCGTACTTTGTATCTATTCAAAGTTGCTTTTGTGTTTTTATATACTTTATCCGTGTTTGCAACATACTCTGTAGGTGTGCTTCCATCAGTAAAAATTTTAAGCTTTTTACCTGCGATAATTCTATTCGAAGAGAGATTGTTCCAATCTTTTATATCAGAAATTCTTACAGAGTAGCGGGAAGCTATCAGCCCAAGACTTTCTCCCCTCCTGATTTTATGATAGACTACTGAGCTCTCAAGGGTTGATTTTTCTTCTATTTTTGTACTTTTATCAAGACTCACATAATAATCTTCATTATCTTTTGGAACGTAAAGTGTAAGTTTTTGTCCGACTCTTATTGTTGTTGTGTAAGGGATATTATTCCAGTTTCTGATATCACTCACTCTTGAATTGAATCTATCAGCAATACCTAAGAGACTATCATCCTTTTTAACGCTGTAACTAACGGCGGTATATCCTTCAGGAATCACTGCAGCAGTTAAAACCGGCTCTTCGATAATTTCAGAATCACTTACAATATCCTCGCTTGTTAATTCTACTGCTGTATTATCAGTATTGTTGCTGTTTTCATTTTCATTTGTGTTGGCGATTATATCAGCATATGGAGATACATATCCTCCATCAGAATTATCATCTGTCTGGATGGCTAATTGTGTATCTGTATTGAAAGCATAATCATTTTCCTCCGGATTAACGAGCACAGGAATTTTTAATTTAACACCCGGATACAAATTTGACTTTGTTGATATATTATTTGCGTCAGCAAGATCATAAACAGTTACCTGATACTTTCTTGCAATACGTGTTAAGTTTTCACCACTTGTAACTGTGTGTACAAGGAAAGTTCGTTTTGCTGATTCAGGAATTTCCTTCATACGAGAGGCAAATAATTCTCTTGAACCCTTGGGGATATTCAATGGATAACCGTCCTCATATTCCGGAGGAGTACTCAACTGAATCAATTCAGGATTCATTTCCTTTAATGTTTCAATATCGGTTCCAGCACACGTTGCCAGGAAGCCAAGATCAATTGCTCCGTTTACTCTGTATTCTTCAGATTTAAATGGTTCGTCATATTGAATATCTGTGAAACCATATGCCTCGGGATCCATTGCTATCAGACACACTGCAATATATTGAGGGACATAGTTCCTTGTTTGCCTGGGTAAATATCTTCTAACTCCCCAGAAATCACTTGCACCTGATCTGACTAAAGCTCGTTTTACTCTACCTTCACCAGCATTATAAGCAGCTAATGCTAAGTACCAATCACCAAAAGACGCATAAAGATCTTTCAAATGCTTTGCAGCTGCAATGGTAGATTTGTAGGGGTCTCTACGCTCGTCAGTATAAAAATCGGTTTCAAGCCCATATAATTTTCCTGTTGATTTTATAAACTGCCATATTCCAACAGCGCTTGCATATGATCTGGCAGTTGGATTTAAGCCGCTTTCCATCATACTTAAATATTTTAATTGATCTGGTAACCCCTCGCGTACCATTACTCTGCTCATCATCGGAAAATATCTACCCGAGCGTGAAAGCCACCTATACATTACTTCTTTACCCTTGCCGTTAAAATATTGCAAGTATATATCAACATATGAATTAACCTCAAGAGGAATATCAGCAGCAATAATTTCTGTTATGTGGCCATTATCGGATTCGGATGTAATTTCTAATTCACTCACAGATTCCTTCATCCATTCATCATATGCAGCAAAAGAAACTCCTTCCGGTAGTTCACCTAATCCATCAATATAGTTTTTATAGTCCTCAGTTATTGCGCTTTCTAATTCTGCATAAGCATCGTTAAATTCAATCCCCGGATAATAACTAAGGTTATTTATTATTCTAAGTGCAGATTCAAAATCTTCAACAGCACCTGTAATATTACCATTATCCCGTTCGATAAGTGCAGTAACGTAACTCTGGCGGGCCTGTTCCAGCATTTCCGAAACTATGCTTCCTTTAGAATATGACTCTTTTATTTTAACATTTTCGGTCTGACTAACATCCTTGTTACTACCGCAGGAAAAAGTAAAAATGGTAATAGCAGAAAGAAAAATAAATCTATAAAGGATTTTGTTCATTAATTCTCCAAATTGAAATTTTTGCCGTTAATTTAGGGTTTACAAATGGCTTTATCAAGCAAAAAATTAAATGATAGCGTTAACTTTATGTTATTTAAGGATTTATACTTAGAATTACTATAACGGAATATTCCCGTGCTTCTTTTTGGGATTGGTATCAACTTTCGTGCGAAGATAACTGAACGCATTAATCAGTTTTAATCTGGTTTCACCTGGTAAAATCACATCATCCACAAAACCCCTTTCAGCAGTTACATAAGGATTGGCAAATTTGTCTCTGAATTCTTTTATCTTCTCTTCAAGCGCCTCTTCCGGATTGCTCGATTTCTCAATTTCTTTTTTGAATATAATTTCTACAGCACCTTTCGGACCCATCACAGCAATCTCAGCAGATGGCCAGGCAAAATTAAAATCACCTCGTATATGTTTTGAATTCATAACATCATAAGCTCCCCCGTAAGCTTTTCTTGTAATTACAGTAATTTTTGGAACGGTAGCTTCGCTAAATGCATACAATAGTTTAGCACCGTGCCGGATTATACCGTTCCACTCTTGCTCGGTGCCAGGTAAAAATCCGGGAACATCTTCCAGCACCAAAATGGGAATACCAAAAGCATCACAGAATCTGACAAATCTTGCAGCCTTCACTGATGCATTGATATCCAGCACACCTGCCAGCACTGCAGGCTGATTTGCGATTATTCCAATTGCTGTTCCACCCATTCTGGAAAAACCACAAATAATATTTTCAGCGTAGTTTTTATGAACTTCAAAAAAATCATTGTCATCAACCAGAAGATTTATAATCTCCTTCATATCATAAGGCTTGTTTGGATTATCAGGAATAATGTTCTCAAGTTTAGGTTCAGGTTTGATCGTATTTTCATCAAACTTAATCTCCGGAGATTTGTCCCTGTAGTTCAATGGAAGATAGCTCAGTAGTTTTCTTACGTTTAGTAAAGTTTCAACTTCACTATCATAAACAAAGTGGGCAATTCCGCTTTTGGATGCATGTGTTTCTGCGCCGCCTAAGTCTTCAAAACTAACATCTTCATGAGTCACGGTCTTTACTACATTGGGTCCGGTAACAAACATGAAGCTGGTATTTTTTGCCATGAAGACAAAATCGGTAATTGCCGGAGAATAAACCGCTCCCCCCGCACAAGGACCAAGTATTACAGATATTTGTGGGATTACCCCCGAAGCAAGTGTATTTAATAGAAATATATCAGCGTATCCACCAAGACTTACGACTCCTTCCTGAATTCTTGCACCACCTGAATCATTTAATCCTATAACAGGGATACCAGCCTTCATTGCAATGTTCATCACCTTCACTATTTTTTCAGCATGAGTTTCCGATAGTGATCCACCGAACACTGTAAAATCCTGACTAAAAAGTGCCAGCGGTCTCCCATCAATTTTTGCCAAACCGGTTACAACTCCGTCTCCAGGATAATGTTGCTCATCTAATCCAAAATCCCTTGCACGGTGTTTAACAAATATGTCCAATTCATCAAAACTGCCCTTATCAACAAGTAATTCAATTCTTTCTCTTGCAGTCAGTTTCCCTTTATCGTGTTGATTTTTTATCCTTTCTTTTCCACCACCTAGTTTTGCTTTTTCTTTTAAATTTTTTAGTTCTTGTATTTTATCTTTCATAGTAAAAACCTACCGGTATAATAAATTTTTCAGAATAAAAAATTTCTTAGTATTGAAAACAATTTGAAATTCTAAAAGACTATAAAAATTTAATTAAGTGCTTCAATTAAAAATGGATTATGCTGTTTCTCATATCCAATCGTACTTTCCTCCCCATGTCCGGGATAAATCACAACTTCATCGGGTAGAGTAAAAAGTTTAGTTCTGATTGAATGAATAATAGTGTCGTAATCTCCACCAGGCAGATCGGTTCTTCCGATGCTCTCTTTAAAAAGAACATCACCTGTAATACAAAATTTAGTGGAATCTGCATATAAACAAAATTCACCAGGAGTGTGTCCAGGTGTAAATAGATTAATTATCGACTCATTTCCTAAAATAATCTTCTCACTTTCAGATAAATATTTATCCGGTCTAGGAAGTTTGTTAAGAGTAACACCAAACATCTGAGCCTGTGTTTCAGCATTTTCAAACAACATCAAATCTTTTTCAGGGATAAAGTAAACCGGATTGAATTCTTCCTTAACAAATGTGACACCCAGAATATGATCCACGTGACAGTGAGTATTTATTAGATAATTAATATTTAATGAATTATTCTTTACAAACGTTTTTAATTCGTTTTCTTCATTAAAATCAGACATTCCGGGATCTACAATAGCACTCTCACTTGAAGATTCATCCCATATAACATATGTGTTTTCAGCAAATGAATTGAATGTAAATCCTTTTACCTTCATAAATTTCTTAGTTATTTCTTAAAATTCTTCTTTATTCTGTTGAACAATTTATTAGTATAGCTACTAAAATTATCCTTCATTTCTTCAACGGAGTCTCCACCAAACTTTAGTACAAAATGCTCAGCGATTACCCATGCAAGCATGCTCTCAGCAATTACAGCACAAGCCGGTACAGCAACAAAATCACTTCGCTCACGGCGTGCATCAACTTTTCTCATATTTGAAAAATCAACAGAATAAATTGGACTCATCAATGTAGCTATCGGCTTCATTGCTGCACGAACTATGATTGGCAAACCTGTACTCGTCCCTCCATCAATCCCGCCTGAGCGATTTGTTTTGCCTTTCAAAGTATTTTCGTATTTAATTATTTCATCGTGAGCCTTTGAACCAAACTGATCGGCAGTTCGAAAACCTTGTCCGATCTCAACCCCCTTAACTGCGTTGATTGACATAATTGCCGATGCAATACTTGCATCCAGCTTTCTATCATAATGCATAAAACTTCCAAGACCAACAGGAACACCAGTTGCTATAACAATAAATGATCCTCCAAGCGTATCTCCCTTTTTCTTAGCAGCTTTAATTTTATTTATGATATTTTGCTGTTGTTCACTTTCTAAAACACGGACAACACTTTCATCTGCTTTTTTTGATAAACTCCACCCTTTGAAATTATTTCTGATTCTGTTTTCAAAAAGGCTATGGGAGAAATCCTCCTTTGCAAATATTCCTCCGATGCTTTCAACATAACTTCCGATTGAAATTCCAAACTCCTCCAATAATTTTCGTGCAATGGTGCCTGATGCAACACGTGCTGCAGTTTCTCTTGCACTCGATCTTTCAATCGAGTTCCTGATATCACTAAAATTATATTTGGATGTACCAACCAGATCTGCATGCCCCGGACGTGGAATACTTATTTTTTGTGTACCCGGAAAAGATTTCTCAGCATTCATTATGTCTTTCCAATTTTCCCAATCTCTATTTTGAATCAAAAGAGAAATTGGTGATCCCAGAGTTTTGCCACCCCTGATACCGCTTAGTATCTCTACTTTATCCGATTCAATCTTCATTCTCCCTCCCCTGCCGTACCCCATTTGTCTTCGTTTAAGATGAGAATCGATATAACTTTTTTTAATGCCTTGCCATGTGACTCGCCAGCTGTTAAAAATCTGATCATTTTATAAATTACTTATTAATTGTGCATCAATATAAAAAAATAAATTGCTTCGTTACACTAAATCACATATGTTTACTAATATTAGCAATTCAATTATTTGGTGGACGGGGAATGCTACTAAATATTCTGCATCGCAGAGTTCACATCATTCGTAAGAACTCTCCTAAAAATTATATCAATCGATACCTTGAAAGTATTAAAAATGTTGTTTGGAAATTATGGCCCCGATCAATATTTGAATATTTTATAATAATAATTTAAAGGATTACAATAATGAAAAAATTATATTTGATCATTGCAATTTTATTTATCGTTCATTATTCATCTTTTGGACAATCATTGCTTGGGAATGGCACATTCAGTATTAATGGAAATATCTCCTTCACATCATACCATGATAATGGCGCGGATAATAATAGAACTGTATTTATCTTTAATCCGAGCTTTGATTACTTCGTCGTTGATAATTTATCATTGGGAGTGACAATTAATATTAACAATATATCCTTTGGTGAATACAATAATTTCTCCTGGGGAATTGGTCCCTCCTTACGATACTATTTTCGTGCTGCTGAAAACATTAGACCTTTCGCCGGCTTTGGTTATTCGTATGCAACAGAAAACGCAACAATATCTGCCGAAGACATTAAATACAATAATATAATCCTCAATGGTGGTATAGATTACTTTCTTACTGATAATGTAGCCCTTGAAACAATATTCAGCTATACATTTACAAATATCAAATTACCAGTTGAATATAGGACATTTTATTCAGATTCGGATATTTCAAGAAGATCAATTTCAATGGGACTGGGAATAAACATATTCTTGCGATAGTCTATCTTGGAAATTTATATAAAAAACGCCCGAAAAATCGGGCGTTGTAAAATATTATTTTATCGATAGTTTATTCAGGAATTTCTAATCCAACAAACCTAGAATTCCCTTTATTATCAATAACATTTAAAAGTAAGGCCTCACCTTTTTTACCTTTAACAATTTCAGAAAATCCATTAACATCATCCACCTTTTTCCTGTCAGCTTCTACAATTACAAGCCCGGCAAATAGTCGCTGATCATCAGCCTTACCAAACGGTTTTACTTCTGTGATCAAAACACCATGATCCACGTTGAAATCAGTTCGATCACGATCATTAAGATTTTTTACGGTTAATCCAATATTATCAAAGGTAGCAGAGGAAATGTTACTTTTTCGCTCTGTATTTTCTTTTGAATTATCAGAAGCAGGTTCAGTTTTTGAGTCATCATCTTTCTTTTTAAGTGTTACCTTTCTCTCCAATTCTTCACCATCTCTGAAAATCTTAAGTGTGACAGTTGTACCTGCGGTCTGTGCTGCAACATAACTCTGCAACTGGTTTGGTGCATCCACCTCTCTTCCGTCTATCTCCAGGATCACATCGCCCGGTCTTAAATCAGCCTCTGAAGCAGAACCATTTTCTAAGATACCCTGAATAATTATACCACGCGGTCTGTCCATTCCAAGCGATTTTGACATCGCATCATCGACTTCTCCTATATTTATACCGATATAGCCCCTACTCACTTTTCCATGAGC
>JARRKK010000017.1:0-16423 GCA_037388105.1 Ignavibacteriaceae bacterium
CCAAACAACCATACGATTGTTGAAGCCGGATTCATCAAAATGAAAATCCACTTAACAAAATCTGCACGAGTGATGCCGGAGTATTTATACATCTGTGCATTTCGTATAAACTCAATATGAGCCCAATCGTGAGTTGCATTCCAGATTACGTAAGGGAAAAAGATAATAAACGCTATCCCTGCAGTAATCCATGGCTTCTTTGTTAATAAAAGTTTTCTCTTATCTGTTACCAACAACCCAACAAAGAAACCAGAGCAAAGCCAGAGAAAGCTAATCTTATTCATCAATCCTAGTCCCAAAACAACTCCAAGCAAAATCCAGACTGAAAGATTGTTTTCATTTATAATAAGTGTGATTAAAAATAATGTTACAGCCCATAATAGAATATCAATTGAATTCATTGAATAAACAGTGTTCATTGCTAAGTAAATGGGTGCGAAAATAACTGCAAGTGACGTAATAGTAAGGGCAAGTTTACCACCGCCCATTTTTTTAACAATCAATCCAGTAATAAAAACAGTTAATGCACCTGCAATAGCTGGCAGAAGTCTAATAGAGAAAATCGAATCCCCAAAAATTAATCTGCTAATCCCCAAAATGTAAATTGAAAGTGGTGGTTGATCAACATAACCAATATCCGGTCTAATAGCACAAGAGAGATAATATAATTCGTCTCTGAATATGCCGTAGCTTGCAAAAGCATTAGTATAAAAGTGTATTAATATTTTTATTGCTACGAAAGTCAGGATTAGAGCACTATCACTCTTTACAAACTTGTATTTCATAATAATCTCCCTTTACTCAAATCGTAGATTATTATTTGATTAACTCAATATAAAATTATCCCTGTGTTCGTCTTTTATCAAGCATACTTTCGACATTTCTCATCTGGAACTTGCAATCCATTTTAATTAAGTTTGTTAAGAACGCAAGACCGGAGATAATATGAGAACAGTTTTAAGTGTTATTATCATATTTGGTTTCATTTGTTTTTGTGCTGCACAGGATGATAATTATAAAAATGACCGGGAAAGTATGGTATCACGCCAGATTGAAAATAGGGGAATCAACAACAAGCCAACACTAAATGCAATGAGTACGGTTCCTCGTCATAATTTCGTTCCTCCAAATCTCATGGATCGTGCGTATGACGATGGACCCCTGCCAATTGGATATGGACAAACAATATCACAACCATATATTGTTGCATATATGACTGCTGCTATTGATCCAAAACCGGAATTTAAAGTGTTGGAAATTGGAACTGGCTCAGGTTACCAGGCTGCGGTACTTTCAGAGATTGTAAGTGAGACATTAACAATTGAGATTATAACAGAGCTTTATAACTCTGCAAGTAAAAGATTAAAAGAACTTGGCTATGAAAAAGTTAAATGTAAAAATGCAGACGGCTATTATGGCTGGGAAGAGTTTGCGCCGTTTGATGCAATAGTTGTCACGGCAGCAGCAGAGTATATACCTCCGCCATTAATTGAGCAGTTAAAAGATGGAGGTAAGATGATTATTCCCGTCGGCTCACCATTTCTAAATCAGAGTCTGGTTCTTGTTGAAAAAAATGGTGATGAAATTACAACAACTAATCTACTTCCGGTCCGTTTTGTTCCTTTTACGAGGAGTGATTGAAAACTACCAATGTGCATTTCGTAAAGATTTTAATATCTATTGCGCTTCTCTCAGTTGCAATAATTTCCTTTCAACTTTCTCTTATTCAAATACTTTCAATCCTACAGTGGTATCATTTTGCTTATATGGTTATCTCCATTGCTCTGCTTGGTTTTGGCGCAGCGGGAACATTTATTGCAATATTCAGGAACAGACTTCTAAATAAAATTGATTCCCTGCTTCCTCTTTTTATGACAATATCCGGGCTGTTAATGGCAATTGTTGTTCCAGCATCTCAAATTTCTTTTATACAGTTTGATTCACACTATTTGTTTTTACAAAACTCGCATCTCTGGAAACTACTAATCACTTACCTTCTTTATTTTCTGCCTTTCTTTTTTGGTGCACTCTCAATCGGTTTAGTATTTGTAAAATATGTGGATCTGATCGGCAAACTATACTTCGCCAATATGGTTGGATCGGGTGTGGGTGGACTATTAATTATTGTAATTATGTGGATATTCCAACCGTCAGAACTTCCCTCGATTAATGCACTCCTTCCAATTGCCGCGGGATTAATTCTTATTCACAAGCGTTATTTTCATTTATTTCATCACCAGCTCTTAAACCCTCCCAATACAAATCACTTTCAAAAGCCTTAAATCTACCTGAAACAAAAATTTCAAAATCCAAAAGCAGTCCGTACGGCTTGATTGATATTGTATCGTCAAATCACATCAGGTATGCGCCAGGATTAAGTATTAATTATCCCGGGATAGTTACAATAAATAATGCAGTATTTAAAAATGCAGACTGGTTAGGTCCGTTAAATTCTAAGAATACCGATAAATCGGATTATTTTTCATATTCCACAGAAGCACTACCTTATATAATGAAAAAGCAGAATAAGGTGCTGGTACTCGGTGCAGGGACAGGAGATCAAGTTGAGCAAGCACTAAACCGAAATGCGGAAGAAATAATAGCGGTAGAACAAGACAGGGCATTAACAAGTTTGTTAACTGAAAAAGCTGATGAGGTGCGTTTCTCACCATACAATCAAAAAGGCGTTAATTTAAAAAGCATCACCCCGCGTACTTATCTTATGAAATCAGAATCTAAATTCGATTTGATTGTATTACCTATCATTGGTTCTTTCGGAGGTTCTTCCGGTTTGTTTGCATTACAGGAACAATACATCCTGACCAAAGAAGCATTTAACAATATGTGGCAACGATTGAATGATAAGGGCATTATTTCAATAATTACGTATATCGATTACCCATATCAAAAGCCGATAAAAATATTGGCGACAATTGCTGAAGTCTTGCAGGATGAAGGTATAAGTGAACTAACCAATTACATTGCTGCAATAAAAAATTGGAACACGATTAGTATAGCAATTAAAAAAAGTAAAATCTCAACAAATGAATCTGAACGAATACGAAAATTTTGTAAAAAGATGAATTTTGATCCGGTTATTCTACCAAATATAAACGCGGAGGAACAAAGAAGATATAATAAACTGCAGGACGAAACATTTTATATGTATATAGCTCAAATCCTTTCATCGCACAAGGATAGAGAAAAACTTTATTCACAAAATGCATTTAACATAAAACCTGCAACAGATGACCAGCCATACTTTTCACAATTCTTGCAATGGAAAAGCATTCCACAAATGATTGAACTATTTGGTACTGAATCTGTACCATTCTTTGAGATTGGATACTTACTTCTTTATATAACATTTGCACAAATTGTGTTACTTGCAATCATTTTAATAATATTGCCATTATTTAAACTCGGTTGGTGTGGAGGAAATAAAGTATGGTCTTTAATTTATTTTAGCGGTCTTGGTATTGGGTATATGTTTATTGAAATAATATTCATTCAGAGATTTACGCTATATTTTGGAAATATAGTTTATTCTGCGGCTGCTGTTATAAGTTTAATGCTTATAGCTTCAGGTGTGGGTAGTTTTGTTTCACAAAGGTATAATGCGATTTACAGAAACCTTATGGTTGTAATTGGTATTATTGTACTTTTATTGTTAATTCAATTAATATTCTTGTCACCAATATTAGAACTCACGATCGGATTTGATTTGCTGTTAAAAATAATTTTTACTGCTTTGCTAATTATACCTGTTGCATTTTTAATGGGATTCCCATTTCCAATAGGATTACGATTAGTGTCACATGCAAATACAGCTCACGTTCCATGGGCATGGGGCATAAACGGAAGTGTCTCCGTGATTAGCGCTGTACTTGCTGCAATAATTGCTGTAGAGTTAGGATTTTTTTGGGTGATGGTTTTTGCTACTACGGCATATAGTTTATCACTTATAATTAGTTTTAAGAGAGTATAGTTATGCAGCCTCTTTACATAGAAAAACTCAATGTTAATGATCTTAAGGAAAGAGTCGAGGCATTACATGAACTATTTGTGGAATGCAGAATTTGTCCGAATGAATGCATGGCAAGAAGAGTAGATGGAGAAACAGGTGATTGTCATTCAACAGACGAAGTAATAATCTCAAGCGTTGGTCCACATTTCGGCGAAGAACCTCCACTCGTTGGATCAATGGGATCCGGAACAATATTTTTTACTAACTGCAATCTCTCCTGCGAATTTTGCCAGAACTACGATATAAGCCATTTGGGAATGGGTAACAAAGTCTCAATTGAAGATCTGGCAAGATCGATGTTAAAACTGCAGCACTGCGGATGTCATAACATCAATCTTGTTACACCAACTCACTTTACAGTTCAAATTGTCGAGGCATTGATTTTAGCTATTGAGAGAGGATTAGAACTTCCGATAGTTTATAACTGCGGAGGATATGAATCTGTGGAAACATTAAAGCTGCTGGAGGATATTATTGATATCTATATGCCGGATATTAAATACTCGGTTGATGAAAATGCCTTAAAGTTTTCCGGCATTCAAAATTATTGGGAAGTTGTAACCGATACCATTAAAGAAATGCATAGACAGGTGGGAGATCTTAAAATCAGTAGAAGGGGTATTGCTCAAAGGGGTTTGCTCATTCGCCATCTTGTTCTCCCTGGTGATACTGCCGGTTCAAAGAAGATAATAGATTTTGTTGCTGAAGAAATTTCAACTGATTCTTTTTTAAATATTATGGATCAATACCATCCCAGCTTTAATGCTTTTCGATTCAATAAGCTTAACCGAAGAATAACACCATCGGAACATAAAGAGGTTGTTGATTATGCAATAAGTAAGGGATTAAGTAAGGGTTTTATTTGGTAAATGATGATTCTTTGGTTTGTGGTTTTTTTAATTAAAGACTAATTTTTCATCCAGTCTAAATATCAATAAAATACTATGCGAAATAATAAAATCTCTTTGCTGATAATAACTTTATTATTCATTTCAATCTCCTGTTCTGAAAAGAAATTGGAACAAAAAGGCTCGCCTGAATATATCTCGGAAGTTGAGCAATGGCATAAGAATAGAATTGAAAGACTTAAAACAGAGACAGGCTGGTTAAATCTGGTTGGCCTGTATTGGCTAAAAGAGGGCGATAATGCGTTCGGTTCATCAAAAGTGAATGACATTGTTTTTCCTCAAAATGCACCGGCATTTATGGGAAAGTTAACGCTAAAAGACAGCACTGTTCATCTGGTTGTAAATGATGGAATAAATATATACAACAAAGGCAAGCTGGTTAATGAATTAGATTTGGAGTCTGATGCATCAGGTGATCCTACCATATTGGAAATTGGAACGTTCAGATGGTATATTATCAAAAGAAGCAAAGGATTTGGAATAAGACTCCGTGATTTGGAATCTCCCCTTTTAACAGAATTTGACCATATTGATCGATACCCGGTTAGAGACGATTGGAACGTTAAAGCAAAATTTGAAGCATACATGCCTCCAAAAGTTATTTCTATTCCAACAATCCTCGGAGATGTTGTAGAGGAAGATTCACCCGGAGCAGCTGTTTTTACCGTGAATGGTGAAACGTATAAAATCGATCTAATTGATACTGGTAAAAGATATTGGTTAATATTTGCGGATGAAACAAGCGGCGAGGAAACTTATGGTGCAGGAAGATATCTTTACACAGATAAACAAGATTCAGCCGGAAATATGACAATCGACTTCAATTTAGCATATAATCCACCCTGCGTATTTACAAAATTTGCAACCTGTTCCTTCCCTCCAAAACAAAACTTTCTTAAATTAAAAATAACTGCTGGTGAGAAAATATGGGGGGAGTTTCACTGAAATTGTGATTTTACATTACCCATTTAAGATATTTCTTCAATTATTTCTATTATAGAGTTGATATGATGCTCATCATGCTCGGTAACAAACTGAGCCATATCAATTGGTCTCATTGGCTGGTTTAATCTAGGGTGGAGAGAAACATGAGATAAGACTTTATCATCAAGTTCTTTCAGCCGGTTAATAATTTTTTTCCTGGTGACCCTGAGTTCCTGTAACAATTCCGTAAGTTCTTTATCATTATGATTTGCCTCGTGAGTTTTTCTGTTGGTCATATCTGCGGGGCGTAATTTTTCAGCACCTTTAATGAAATCATCAATTCTTCCATTGTGCAGTTCTTCTAAATCAATTATATGACCGATGTGCTCCAGAATTGACCACTTGTCATTAATCTTTCTTTTAAGAACTTCGGTGGACAAAGAATTTACAAGTTCATCAATCTTATCTGGTGTTTCACTCAATTTGCTAAGAATAGAAGAATACTCATCCTGCGAAAGGCTAAATTCAAATTTCTTTTCGACCCACTTTCTTTTAGGCATACTCTTTTCCCAAATTGCTAGATAATTAACCTTAAAATTCGCTATAGCTATTTTCCTAATGGTATGTTAGATGAAATTTTCCTCTTAAGTAAATATTATACTGAACTTAAGAAAATTAAAACGGTGTGTCAATCATAAAAAATTTATTCACTAAAAACAGCAACTAATCCATAGGTCAAAGCTTCGGGCGGACAAATTAAATGGGTTCCTCCATCAAAAACTTTGGTATCTAGTTTTAAGTTTGGATATCCCTTTTCTTGTATAATCGTCACCATGGAATCAATCGGTTCAAAATATGTTTCCTGCGATTGTTCACTTCCAACAGATATGAACACTCTGGCATTAATATCATCGATAGAATTAAATGCGTTCTCTTGAACACTAAAGATTCTAAAATTATCCCAGGCGAGATGCGGACTTCCAATAATATAACGATTAAATAAACCTGGCTCGGTAAATAATGTGTACAATGCAAATAAGCCGCCAAGCGAATATCCATTTAGTGTCCGGTCATCCGGTACTGTACGAAACTCATCATCGATGTATGGAATCAACTCCTCTTCCAAAAATTTTCTGAATTTGGGTGCTCCCCCGGAACCGGGACGGTTACGTTTGTTTGATATAGTGTAATCTCTGTTCCTATCGTTGCCTTTACTTTTCTTCAAAGCACCATAACCAACGCCCACTATTATTAACTCCGGAATTGTATTGCCAAACTGGAGGTATCGTGCAATACTTGCTGCCATCCCGAAAGCTATATCACCATCTAATAAATATAATACCGGATACTTTTGTACAGATTCTTCGTATCCATCCGGCAGACTGATATAAATGTAAAAATCATCATCAATTATGGTTGAGTGGAATACTTTTACCTGTGTGTTATACAGATTAGTCTTATCCTCAGCATCAGATATTTCCTGTGCAGAAACAACTTTTATAAGAATAAAAGAAATTAAAATTAATAAAGTATGATGTTTGAATTTTAACATAGCACTACTCTTAATAAGTTTTGATTCTTAATTTGATATAAAATTTCAGATTTGCAATTTCCGTTAAACAGTACCTACAATTTTGATTTGAATATGACACATAAACCTGGTATTTACCATCATAAATTACAATCCGCAAAATGATGAACACACCAAATTAGTGCCACTATTTACAATAACAAATCCAATATAATTTGCAAGAAATAGCAGCAAGTGTGTTTTATAATTATGGTTGGAGTAATTAAATGTATTTTCCAGAATATATTGCTGTCTCTTTCAAAATACATTCGAGCTTGATTATCAACAACTTCAACTATGTATTTATATCTTACCTCACAGCACTGTTTTGCTTAAGTAGTGAATTAACAAACAATTAAATTCAGGTAAGGAATAATGCCGGAATAATAATTCAATGAAATTATTTTACGGTCGGTAATATGGTTTTGAATAAAAAATGAAATATTTGTATTTATCGGGTGTTAATTAGTTCCCCCCTTGATAATGCCCTCTAAAAGCCCGGCATAGCCTCCTTGCCGGGTTTTTATTAATGTCGAAATTTGTATTCAATTCACTCTTAAAATTTATGTACATTAGTAGATTAAGAACAATTAATAGACTTTAGCATTTTGTATATTCGGATCAATATAATTACATAAATCAATATTGTTAAGTTTTATAATGAAGAGGTATCTGATTAACATAGTTATAATTATAACATTAGGGCTGGATTGTTTTTCAATATTTGCTCATCCAGGTTGGGGAATTGAACACGATTCAAAAGGAAACTTGTTCTTTACAGATATAGTTAATAAAACCATCTGGAAACTTGATAACGATGGAAAACTTTCTGCTTTTTCTAAAGAAAAATGGTCGCATCAATTATTCATTGACAATGATGATAACATTTACATCTGCAATGAAGAATATAAAATTGGAAATGGTTGGAACAGTCTAATAAAAATTTCATCTGATGGTGATGAAAGTTACATTATCCCACCGACAAAACAGGGGATCGAATTCGGCGGATCTTTAATAGCAATAGATGAGAGAGAAAATGTTTACTATGAGTATAATAATAATCTTTATAAAAGAACCTCAGAAGGTAAATATTCATTATACGTTACGGAAAATTTTAATTCAATCAGTAATCTCGATTTTCTTAACAGCAATCTGTATATAGTATCGCGGGATGAAATCTTTCAGGTCGACCGGAATAAAAAATTATCTGTCATAGCTAAAGATTTTATAAATTCAAATCCAATTGACGGCGCATATGAAGGACGATATAACATGGTTACAGGCATTGATATTGATGATGAAGGAAATTTAGTGCTCGCTTATTATGGGAACAGCCGGGTTATGAAAATATTAAAAGATGGAACGATTAAAGAAATTTATTTTGCCGAAGGTGACTGGTATCCAATGGGAGTAGAATATAACGACAATAATTTATACATATTGGAAGAAGGTCATGCTCAGGGTGATGGGCCCACCGCTTTACGTGTTATGAAAATTACGGACAATGGGATGACCGATATTTTAGTCGCATTGGGACACATCGGTGGCAAAACCGTAAATTAGGAAAAGATAGAAGTGGAAAAGGATCGATATTAATCTAACTTGTATTGTAACGGAATTATAGTAGATTTCACTATAACGATTTTAATACGGTACAATTCTTGCTTAACTCGTATTTTTATAAATAATCAGCTATTTAATTTTAATAAGTGAACTTAACTACCCCTGAGATATAAAATGAAATCATTACTTGTTTTTTTGTTATTAATTTCTTTAACCATAACTAATAGTGCACAGAACATTAATTTCGCTCCAGCACAAGTAAATCCATTTGGTTTAACAGATGCAGGTGGATCAGTTCGCCCCGTATTTACCGATATAGATAATGATGGAGATTTAGATTGTTTTGATGGTTTAGATAATGGGCAAACTGCTTATTTCAGAAATAATGGATCGGTATTTTCACCATCTTTTGGCCAATGGACCAATGCAAATTTATTTGGTATTATTGATGTCGGGAACAATTCAGGACCCTCATTTGCTGATATAGATAATGATAATAAAGGTGATGCTTTTGTTGGCGAGCTAGCAGGCGACATTTACTATTTTAGAAACATTGGCACTCTTTCTTCACCTAATTTTGCTACCCAGGTTGTCAATCCTTCTGGTATTTCGAGACTTGGATCTTATTATTCTCCAGCATTTGTTGATATTGATGATGACGGTGATATGGATCTCTTTGTCGGTATAGGTACCGGCGATATATTGTATTTTCAAAATACCGGTAATATAAATAGCTATCAATTTGCTAGTGGTGTTACAAACCCATTTAACTTGTCTAATGCAGGATCAAGATCTGCTCCATCTTTTGTTGATATTGATTCTGATGGTGATTATGATGCATTTGTTGGAAACTTTGCTGGAGATATACTTTACTTGGAAAATTTAGGTACTAAAAATGTTCCGAGTTTTGGCATCCCTATCACAAATCCTTTCGGGTTAACAAATGTACTACAACTAGCCACACCAACATTTGTAGATATTAATAATGATGGAAAAGAAGATTGCTTTGTGGGTAATTCTGCTGGTAACATTTATTATTTTAGAAATACTTCCATTGTAAGTGTTGAAAATGAGCAAAATACGGATATGGTTGAATTAAAAGCATACCCTAATCCTGTAAGCTCCATACTGAACATCAATCCTGCCAATGGAAATATTAGAAGTGAGCACATTTCGGTTTACAATATTTTAGGTCAAAAAATTAATGTAAATATAATTAGCACTTCAAATTTAATTTCACTCGATTTTTCCTCATTAACACAAGGTGCTTACCTGCTTGTTGTGAAAAATGATAATTTAAACTTTGTTACTAAAATTATAAAGACCGGACAAGCCATCAGATAATTCTTTTAACAATCGTTTTTAGTTTTAATGACTAAAATCAGTTGACAGAGAATCTTTGTGAGCATTTTTGTATCCTTCCGCATTAATAATCTTTTTACTCTAAAATGAAATGAAGCATCCCTGGAGCGGGCTTAAAAATATCCCCAGATCAGTTTGGCTGCTATCGGTAACAACTCTAATCAACAGAACAGGTATGATGGTGTTGCCTTTTATAGCACTTTATACCGTTCAGGTGCTAAAGGTTTCTGTTGCTGAAGCCGGACTAATATTAGCTGCTTATGGTATTGGTGCTTTAGTTTCTGCACCATTTGCAGGCAAATTAAGTGATCGGATTGGTGCCGTGAACCTTATGCGAATATCTCTCATCAGTTCGGGATTATTTTTATTTGCTTACTCGTTTGTAACTAGTTTCACAGCTTTCCTGGCATTAGCACTACTATGGTCAATACTTGCCGAGTCCTATCGTCCAGCAAGTATGTCGTTCATTTCCGATGCGGTATCAACTGAAAGAAGAAAAACAGCTTTCGCTCTTAATCGTCTTGCCATTAATCTTGGAATGAGTATAGGCCCGGTAATTGGGGGAATTCTAAGCACAATTAATTTTTCGTTGTTGTTCTATTTTGATGGGCTAACATCAGTAGCAGCAGGAATATATTTGATTTTTTCCGGTATCAAAGGGCAAAATTTAGTTGAACCAGATTTTGATAATAATTTAACTGATGGGCCTTCAAAAAAGAAAAGATCTGTTTTTAGTAATAGAAAATTTCTTTATTACATGATCGCTATTATACCTGTTCAGATTGTATTTTTCCAGCATATAGGTGCCTTGCCATTATTTGTTGTTGAGCAGTTGGGTTTTTCAAAATCAACTTTTGGATTTTTAATGGCAATAAATACTGTGATGATCATCCTAATTGAAGTTCCCCTAAATGATGCGATGAGCTTGTGGCCGGACTGGAAATCGCTGATGTTTGGAGCAATACTTACAGGAATTGGATTTGGCTTAACTATTTTTGCATTTAATACTTTTATATTGATATTCTCTATCGTTCTCTGGACGTTTGGAGAAATGATCTTCTTTCCTTCGGCAGGAAATTATGTTGCGGAAATTTCTCCTGAGAAAATGCGAGGAGAATATATGGGTTATTTTCAAATGACATTTAGTTTTTCATTTATGATTGGACCATTGCTGGGTACAATTATATATCAGGATTCAGGTGCAACAGCACTATGGACGACGATGTTTATTTTTGGACTGTTAACTGCTGCAATGATGTCTAAATTAAAAAGTGAAAAAGTATTAACATAACAATTGCTGAATATAAAAAATGTTAAAATTTTTAGCTTTCCCGTAACTTTAATCTTCTCTTCTGATACATTACCCCAAAACCTGCGACTACTATTATAGCTACTAAAACATATATCCAATCTAATGAAGATGGTGTCAACCTCCCTTTCCAATCCGCTATTTTTGATTCAATTCGATTTTTATTTTCATGTGTTAACATTTCATTTTCGATTAGATATGGGATCCATTTGGGGTCTATTACTTTAAACCATGTGCTGTCTGCAAATAATGCATATGTTTTTTCGGATTCTTCATGACTTTTAACACCAATGTTTTTAATTTCTTCATCAATAAATGAAATAAGTACATTAGTAAATTCATCCCCATTTGAAAATTCGAACAAATGGATTTCATTAAATGCGAACTCAGCTTTAATATTTTTCCAGGCTTCGTAATCTAGAATCCGGTACCATTGAGTGAATAGAGAATCGATTTCCTTTATTTCATTTGTTCTCTGCTTTTTATCTACGTACACATCGACCAGTTTTATACCCTCATACTGCCAAAAATTCGCAAAATCCCTTTGCTGTTTTTTTATTTCGTTTAAATCTTCCGGTTCGAAAGCAGCTACTTCTATAAACTGGATATTGTCTTGTAATGATTTTTTAATATTTGCAAGCACATTATTTTTTTCAGCTTCAATATAAACCTGATCCTTTTCCTCAGAGGTTAATGCAGTCCTATCAGGTGTTAGATGTGGCATAAGACTATCAACAACACTTAAAATTAATTCATCTCTTCTTTTTAAGGATAATCTTAAGCTGTTCACTAGTGTTTCAAGTTCGGCAATCTTTTTGGCGTTTCTTTTATTTACATATTCAAGTTCCTGAATTTTATTCATCAACTCAGTATTTCTGGCATTCAATACCGTTATCTGTTCGTTCAATTCGAGGTTTTCCGTTTGAAGAACATCAATGGTTGTAAAATCCTGATTCCTTATAACGAATGCCATATCAAGTTTCTCAAACATTCTATCAAATTTATCCGGGTAAAGGCTTTTATCCAGCAGTTCCTTTTTATCTTCATATTCCTTTCTTAATCTATCGATATCTGTTACCACTGAATTTAATTCTTTAATATTCTGAGCTGAATTAATTGATTCCTCAAGCTGTTCATATTTTTGCTTAAACGATTGTACGATTTCATAATCTGACTGTGCCAATACCGGATGTATTAAAACACCAATTAGCAAAACAATTACGACTGTGGAAAATATTCTAACACAAATCATTTTTTATCCCTATCAATTCCAGTGTTGGTTAAATAAAGACTATTAACACCGTCAATTAGTTCAACATATGGTACTCGCTGATTTAGTGAGGGGTTTTCCACTCCAAATTCAGAAATAAAAATTTTATTATCCATGACAAAAGTCCCATCACTTATCTTAAACACATAAACATTTTTAAACTTATTTACAGTAATAAAGTAAAAACCATTAGCATCACGTAATATTCTGATTTCTTCACCTTTAAACGCTGATGAATCATTAAGTTCCTCATAGAATAATCCTCTGGTATCAAACGAGAAGGAGTATCTATCGTCCGTTACCATTCCATTTTCATCTACTGGTAACACAGATTCAATGGGCCACGCGAAATTTGCAGGCTGAAGAGTAAGTGCTGAGCATGCTGCAAATAGCCCTAGTAAAAGAAAGGAAAGAATATTAGTCCGCTGCATTTAACCTCCGGGCAAAAATAAATTCGTTATAAATATAAGATAATAAATTTAATATTATCCTTTCCTTCTAAGCATAAGCAAATAAAGCACCAGAAGAGATTAAAAGCAGCAGGGTTTAGAGGTTTATTATCCGAAATATTACAGAATAGTTGCCAGGTTTCTGTTTATATTCAACTATGAAGAATTCTTCTATACTTTTTAAACCCAATTTCTGATTGATTGAGAATTTAATTTCAACTGATCAAAAATCGACATATTTCGCAATGTTTATTTTTGGGAGAAAAAATTGTGTTTATCCTATAAAATTCATATGTTTTTCTCCCCGTCAGACAATTTTATATCTAAGGGCTTAAAATTAAAGGAGTTATGTGGCAAAGAAAATAGCTATAAGTGTTCCAAAAGGTGGTGTAGGCAAGACAACAACTGCCGTAAACCTCGCTGCCGGTTTCGCTGTCGCAGAAAAGAAAACTTTGCTCATTGATTTTGATCCTTCGGGTGCTTGTGCACTTTCACTTGGTTTTAATGAGGATACAATTCACGGTGATATATTTCAGGTGTTCAGTTTTGTAAAATTTATTGATGGTGTGATTCATAAAACCGAACTGCCCAACTTAGATTTCATTCCCTGCATAATCAATTCGTTCGACCTTGAGGAGAGGATACACAAGCTAACAAGAAATATATATTTGTTTTCTAATGTACTCGAACAGGAAACACTCACCGAGTATGAATACATTATTATTGATTGTCCACCTTATATGAGAGGGTTAACAACAATTGCACTTGCAGCTGCAGATTCTGTAATAATCCCGGTTCGCGCAGGAAAATTTTCTGTTTCGGCTTTGAAGAAGATGTTTACACAAATAGAATGGGTCAAAGCAAACATAAACAGCGATCTTAAAGTGGAAGGCATTTTGCTGAACATGTATGAAGCAAATACTAAGGCGTGGGAATTAACCATCAAAGCATTAAGCAAACATTTTAAAGAATACTTACTCAAAACGGTGATTCCAAAAAGCATCGCAATCTCCGAAGCTGAATTTTATGGAAGACCATCAATGCTATTTAAAGTAAAATCTAAAGGTTCTCTGGCTTATCTAGATTTAACTGAGGAACTCTTAAACCGACATTCCAAACCAAGCATTTATAGATTACCAGGAGAAGGTATTTCCAACCTCGGCATGTAACTTCAGCAATCTTTTCCAGATTCCTAAATAGTAGATAAGTATTTAAATTATGTATTAATCCGAGGGAAATTAGATATCAAAGAGATAATTTGTTTCGGAAACTGCTTGGTAATTAAAATATCTTTGATGATATTTCACGAGACATAATTCACGTCTATATTTTCAATTACAATTAAACCCAGGGAGGGCCTAATGAAAAATCTATTAAAGTATGTTTTTCCGACTCTTTTTCTATTCTTGTTTATTACCAGTTTCTCTTATGCTCAGCAATGGAGTAAAGAGCAACAGGAAGTTTGGGCAGGAGTACAAAAGTATTGGGAAATTAATGAAAGTAATCCATTGGCTTTTTTGGATTACTTTGACGAATCATATCTTGGCTGGTCGTATGATAATGAAACACCGGGAACAAAAAATGATGCTGTCAAAACATTTACCTATTGGTCAAAGAAAGGGAAAAACAAGTTAAATATATTGACTCCTGCTAGAATATGGGTTAATGGAAACTTTGCCTACGTTCATTACTATTATTCAGAGATTACTGAACGAAATGACGGGACACCCAATACCGAGAAAGGTCGTTGGACTGATATACTTATGAAAAAAGATGGAAAGTGGGTACTTGTTGGTGACCATGGTGGCGAAATTAAAAAATAAATAAGCTTATGTTGTCATAATAAAAAGGGGTGAAGATTTTTTTCACCCCTTTTAATGAGCTGCTATAATTATTATCCCATTCTAAATTATAGAGGTTTTTTTCTTGTTTATATTCTTTCTTATCCCAAAGTAATATATCCATGCAATAAATAATATTTGAAGGGGTATTCTGAAATACAAATATTCAACACCTTGGTTCATTCCACCTAACTCTACTTTATCAATACTACCTTCTATGTTGGCTGGAAGTATTACAACAAAGAATATAATTAGAAGAGTACTGGTTAGCTTCGAGGTTTTATTTAATATCAATCCAACTGAAGCAAGAATTTCAAGCACCCCTGTGAATAATACCGTTTCTTTCTTTAAAGGAATCACTTCAGGTAACATAGCCATCATCAAATCTGTGTTGGTAAAATGAGATACTCCGGTAATAACCAGCATAATTGCCAATGCAACTCTCCCGATAAACGAAACCGTATACTTATCCTTAAGGAGGAATTTATTAGTTAAAAAAGAATAAACTAAAACTTGTAATCAAACTTATTAATGGTGCCATTGTAAGCTAGGTTTTGATTACATGAAAAGATAAAGTTTGAGGGTTGTAGTTCTTATTTTTCATCACACCACGCTACTGAGGACATCTTCCATTCTTTATTAATTTTAACAAATTGGATTGTTTTCATTCCTTTAGTTTCAAAGTTTTCACCATTTAGTTTACCTGATTTTTCATAAAGACTAAATCTTTGAGCAATATTTCCAAATATTTCTGTCTTATCAATAATTTCCTTCTCAATAAAATTTGTAAGAGTGCCGTCAGTTAATATTTTCTGCCGGGGCTCAATAAATTCTTTTAAATTAAAAACTTCAGGGGTATCCCCTGTATTATTTATTAGAGTTCCCTTAGAGATAAAAATATCTTTTATGTCTTCAACATTTGGTGTTACTCCATTTGTATTTGTAAATAAACTATAAAACCGAGTCGTAAGTTTGTCAATTTCAGTTTTGTCATTCATTACATTCATAGGTGAAAAGAGAAGCGTTGTGTCGTGCTCAGCAACTTTAATTGTTTTTTCAAATTGGAGACCAATCTTATTCAAAAGTTTTATTGAAGCAATGTTTTTAGGATCAGTGATAGCAACTATTTTGTTTATCCTTAAAACATTCCTGGCATAATTCATTGTTGCAGAAGCAACTTCAAAACCATAACCCAATTTT
>JARRKK010000017.1:16470-28037 GCA_037388105.1 Ignavibacteriaceae bacterium
TTTTTTAATAAGATCAGCCATAATCCAAAACCATTCTTTTTGTAACTATCTTTGGGTCCTTTCTCTAAATAGTTTTCTGCATCCTTAATCGTGTGAACCTTTTTATCACCGATAAATTTTAACCAGGATGGTGTGTTAAGTAATTTTAGAATAAATTCAGCATCATTTGTATTGAGTTCACGAAGGATAAGTCTTTCCGTTTCTAATATTTTTTTGATTTTCATCTCCTTCTCTCTCAGATTGTACAGTTTCGGTTGAATAAAACTTTATTCGCGAATACCTGCCGTATTTTGAATTTTCAGAGAATGTTTTCGATTATGTTTTGTTAAAGTACAAAATCGTTAAAATCTAGAATCTAAAACCTCTAAGTCCCAAATCTTATGGGTTAAGTTAAATTCTGAAAAAATTTCTTTAGCTTCTTTCAAAGTCCACTTTTTCCAATTCGGGTTTAAATGATTCCCATACCATTTTTTTGACAATTCCCATATATTATCAATTGGCTGAATATCTCCTTTAGCTATATTATGTCTATCTGTCCAGAAGTTAATCTGTTTTTCACTATTAAATATCAGCATATTACTGCATGTATAAATTACATTATCCCACGCCTTTTTCATTGGTATAGGAAAATGTATAAAGAAATCCTTTTCAATTAGTTCACCATCTTCTATATGAATAATTACTTGCTCTCCATGTGCGCCCAGATTTGTTGTAATACTACATCTTTCATTAAGCAAAGCTGCGATCCCTAAAGAGCACCATGCACAACTTCCCCACCATTCCTTGTTGGAAAATTTTACCATAAAATTAGTTGGTGCTAAGGAAAAAGGATGCAACACCCAAATTTTCGGTTCCATCGGATGCAGAACAACTCCATGTTCTTCCTGCAGATCATAAAGTGCTTCAATAATTTCTTTTCTATCACTATTTAACATCTCTGATAAAGAAATAATATCCGGAGCATAACCTTTATCAATTATGTGTTTAATAATAGTGTAATGCAGTCTTGAGGTTGTCATTGCTTAACTCATGATTATTGTATTTGATGATAAGTTTCATCTGTTTATAATTTCTTGCTTTGGTTAGATTGAACTCGTAGTATGATCATATTCTTCGCTGAAGGTATAATATCTATTGCCTGAAATTGGATTTTCTGTTCGTTTTAGAATTGAAAAAATTAATCCTCGCCCAAATCTATTAGGTAAATGTTATATCATTATAGGAAAAGTAAATATTTATGAGGAGTATGAAAACCGGTTAATAATCGCTTTCTTCCCTAGTATAAAAACTTACGTTATTTGGACAACAACATCACTATTAGGCTTTATAGAGACAGAATAAATACCATTGAGCCAGGACCTATTAAATTCCATCTTTGTATTTAAACTACCTTCAATTGGGGATTCAGGAAATATCCATTGGTATTTTCTCTCACAATAAACCCCTGATAATACTTCATTACTTTGAGGAATTATTTTAACATGAAAGGTCTCTGTATACGCGCTACCTAAACTACTAATAATTTTAGTATATCGATTTTTTCTGCAAAATTTTTCTATCATTTTTGCATCGGATATTTAATGAGATTATTTTTTAGAAAGTTTGAACTCGACAATTTTTTGGTCAACAAATTCAATCATTTTTTTCGGATTACACACTAATTCAATTTTGTGGTTTTTTACTAAATTATAAACACTCTCCTGGTTATCCGTACCAATAATATCATGACCCATATTTTTCAATCCTCCTATGAGAATATCAATAACGTTTTGAGAACGACCAATCATTAATACTTTTGGTTCCATTATCTCTATTCTCTTAAGAAAATGAATTTCAATTGCTAATTAATTTATTAATACAGAAATATGCAAATTTCTACATCATATACATAATATCGACAAAGTTTTGGAATTTTAGAACAATGATTTTATCAAGAATACAGCTGATTTTCCATCCATGGGGTAATAGCTCTGATATCCAATATGCCTATCATTACTCTCATAAAAACGAACAGGGTTTATATCATTTACTTCAGCCTCAAACCATAAGCCATCAAGGATTGGTTATCATATGCTGTCCACTCTTCTTTGAGCTTTCCGTGAGCAAAGTGTATGATTGCTATTCCCTACCAATCAACAGATTTTCCAGTTGGAGGTGTTTTTCCGGGTCCGGTATTTGTACCCGTAATATGCCAGCGGACAGCAACTGCATTCTCCGAAAAGAACTCATCTTCTATTACTAATTTCAGATCCGGATATGCATTTCTTACTGCTAATATCATTTTCTTACGTTCGACTAAACCCTTGACTGCCGGTGATTTATTCGCGTGGAAAACATAGTCAGAATCCATAATTGCATCCAATTCACTTAAATTTCCATGATTCCAGACTTCATCATATTTATCTATAACTGGTTTTAGTTCTCTGGAAGGATCCGAGTTTTGCTGCTGGCATCCAAACAAACCTATAAACGCTATAAAGAAGAACAAAGAACTTGTGTTTAGAAATGTTTTACTAAACTTTTTCATAACATACTGACCTTTATTTATCATTAATAAATTGATTTATTGACAAATTTTATCTCTAGTACTAAAACATTTTCGAAAAATGCATGTGCGCTGTCATCCATTTCCCATTCTGTTTTACTAAAACTAAACTCGCTCTGCCGCTTTGATAATTCATTTGTCCGCCCACCTCCATCCAGGTGAATGTATAGTAGCCCGTTACTACAGCTATATCACTGTTGTAAATCTGTACTTCAGAATCCTGTTGATGATAATTAACATAAGCAAGTGATGCAGTTCCTTCAATAAAATTTTTCCACATAGCAGCGTCATGGCGTAAAGGTGATACTACATAAGGAAATTCAGTATTGTCTGCAGTGAAAGTTGAAAAGTATGTTTTGAAATCATGTTTATTGAATGCATCGATAGTATTATTAAGAGCAGAAAACACGTCTTCTTTATCTCCGGCATTGGCACTGCTGATAAATACAGCAAATAGTAATAATAATGTTATTTTTTTAATTTGATTCACTATATATCCTTTCAGTTATATATTAAAGTTCTAAACTATCATATTTAAGTCATCAATCATCTTTCATATTTTTCATCTCAATCTGAATTACTTCAAAAGGTTTCTTCCCAGTATTTTCAGGTTGATGTGTTGATGCTGGTGTCCAAATGACAGTACCGGCAGTAAATTTTTGATCCTGTGTTTTGCCATCCGGGAAGGTGAATTTTCCCTCCCCATCGGTCATAAATACTACTACACCTTCTGGATGAGAGTGCATAACCGACTTTTCCCCAGGTCCGTAATTGATTCTTAATACACGCACCCGATCATTTTCGAGCACTACTTTATAATGAGCCGAATCTACTACTGCAGCATCCTGTGCAAGTACTTCGTTAGAATAAGAAAAAGATACCAGCAGAGTGAATAGAATACCAAGTACAGAAAACCTCAGTGTTATCATATTGTCTCCTAAAAATTTTGTAAGAATATTATTTATTTGTGCCCTCAGTAGGTTTAGCAAGTAAGATTAACCTACATATTTATTTACTTATCAGCAAATAAAATATTTAATGAAATGATTTTTATACTACTCTTTGGTAAATATTTATAGACGCAAGACTTTTAGTCATAGTAGACTTGGTTGCCAGTAATAGAAAGATTTAGTGAAATCCTGAGGCACGTTTTACGGGTAACGATAATTTATTAACACAAAGAGATGTTTTTTACAACAAAAAGGGGGGAGGACTTAAAATGCTAAGAATAAGATAAAAAATGCCGGTTAAAATTTAACCGGCAGATAAATTAAATTATTAGAATTACTGGTTCATCTCCTCATTCATTTCTTCATTCATCCCTTCGCTCTCTCCCATCATCATGCTTTGCTGCATCATACTCATCACCTCTGTCATATCCATAAAGCCCCAGTGCTCTTTCATTTTATCTCCTTCGAATACTACAACGTCCACAGCATTCAAAGTCATCTGCTCACCTACAGGCATTCCCATAAAAGGTTCAGCTGCAGTACCAACTGACGTGCAATAGCCAAATAAGGTATCGCCCGAAACTGCCATTGAATGAATAGTTGTCTTCAGATCGGGAAAAATCCCGTGATAAAATCTGAAAACTTCTTTAATTCCTTCCAGACCTGTTTTGCTCGTTATAGATGGATCAAGCTGATGATCAATTGCATCAGCTGCAATATATGCATCAAGCTCATCAGCATTTCCTGTATCCATGATATTGTTAATAGCTACATATGCTGCCTTTCGCTGCTGATCCATTTTGCTTTGCTGATTGTTCTGACAGGAAACCAGCGCAACAATTAGCGGAATCGTGAGCAGGGTTAAAATTGTTTTTTTCATAATATTTAGCCTTTCATTTAATAATGAATTGGTAGTAACTGGTAAGGATTCGTTTAGTTCGAATTCCACCTTACAATTTTATTTTCGACTTTAGTATGCACGTATTTTTACCGAAATATTGCCGACTATCTGTAAGAAAATAAACATATTTTTATCCCATTTACAAATTATTCTGGCCAGAGTCACATGTCTATAACTTCCAAAATTGTCAAAATTGGCCTTTTTTTATTATTATTTGATGCGTTCTATTATTTCATAATAAATTAACTGAGTGAATAATATGACTGAGAAAAAATATGACTGGACATACTTTAAGAGGAGAATTTATTTAAATAATTCTTCAAGACAGGAACTTTTCAGGAAATGGGCAACACCTAACGGAATAACGGAATGGTTTATAGAATTCGCCACTTATAAAGCAAGTGATGGAATAATTCGAAAGCCGAATGAAGTAGTGAAGGCAGGCGATAGCTATACCTGGATATTTCACAGGGGTACTGATGTTAAAGGCAAAGTGCTTGAAGTAGTTGAAGATTCTTTGTTCAAATTTACGTTCGGTGAAAAAGACCCCGGTTCCACGGAGGATGTAATAGTTACAGTTACAATTCACGATCAGGATGGAAAAGTTTGGTTCGATGTACTCCAGGATAATATGTCTGAGACCAACTTTGGACGCGTTTATTACCATATTAGCTGTAATATGGGCTGGATATTTCATATGAACAACCTGAAATCAATACTCTCGTGCGGACACGATTTGAGAGTTAGAGGTGTAAAAAGAATGCACGTTGATGCACCCAGTGCATACCCACTTGAAGATTACAAGTGGACACAATTCAAGCAAAAAGAATACATAAAGGCACCCTTGAAAGAAGTCTTTCTAAAATGGGCTATCCCAAATGGAATTACGGAATGGTTTATAAAAAATGCTGAGTATGAATCTCCGGATGGTAAATTTAGGAAAAGCAGTGAGGTTGTAAAAACCAACGATAAATACATCTGGTATTTTTATTCCGGCACAGTAATGAAAGGAACAGTACTGAAAGTTGTTCCAAACTCATTATTTAAATTTACGTTCGGGAAGAAAGAACCCGGTTCAAATGAAGATGTAATAGTTAATGTTTCATTTACCGAAAAAGATGGTTTAACAGAAATTGAACTTACACAAAGCAATATAGCCGATAATGAATACGGAAAAGTGAATTATAATTTGAGCTGTATGCTGGGGTGGAGCTACTTTATGACAAATTTAAGATCTCTTTTTGAATCCGGTTTTGATTTCCGCGAGAAAGACGAGAATCTTGCCAAAGAATCCACAGCGTATTCTTTAGAGAGATAGTTTGCAATAAACGTCTTTAACGTCCGGTCGTAGTCGTTAGGGGACATCTCCCTCTAGAGAGTAATAGGTGTGAAATTCACTAAACTATTTTATTAATCATCACCAAAATATAGTTGCTTCATTAACTCTTTTTACGTAAGTTACGTTACGTAAAATACGTAACGTAATATATGAAACCACAAAACCCGTTTTTAGTTTCGGGCTATTATTCACCCGAATTTTTCTGTAACCGGGAAAAAGAAACCCAAAGAATAATTAATGCTCTTAGAAACGGAAGAAATATTACCCTGTTTTCGTTAAGACGGCTTGGCAAAACAGGGTTGATTGAACATACTTATTACAAGTTTAAAGCAGATAAGAAAACACACATTTTCTATCTGGACATTCTGCCAACAACGGATCTGAGCAGTTTTATAAATTTATTTGCTTCCACAGTGCTTGGTAAGGTGGAATCATCTCCGGAAAAATTTTTGAAAAAGGTCGGGGAGATATTTGCCGGCATACGACCGACAATTTCTTTTGATCCATTCACCGGGATACCGTCATTCCAGATCAATATTCAATCGGCAGATGATGCAGATAAATCACTTCAAAAAATATCCAGCTATTTAACAAAGAGTGGAAAAAAGATAATTATTGCGATAGATGAATTTCAGCAAATAGCGAATTATCCCGAAAAAAATGTTGAAGCCGTGCTGAGAACAAATATTCAACGGGCAACGGGAGTTAATTTTATTTTCTCCGGGAGCCAGAAGCACATAATTCTTTCTATTTTTAGTCAATATGGTAACCCATTTTATCAGAGCACCGAAATGATGCAACTTGAACGTATCTCCGTAAATGATTACAGTAAATTTATTATTTCGAAGTTTGGAAAAGGTAAGAAACAAATAAATCAATCAACTGCAGAAACGATTCTTGAGATCTGCAGACGTCATACTTTCTATGTCCAGTTTTTATGCAACCGGCTTTACGGGTTAAAAGATCATACAATTACGGAATCACTTGTCAGGGATACTTTAGAAAGTATATTAAAAGAAAACGAAGCAGTATATATTAATTACAGGAACCTGCTGACGGAATATCAGTGGAAAGTATTGATTGCAATAGCAAAAGAGGGAAACGCAAAGTTGATAACATCGAAAGAATTTATAACAAATTATAAGCTGGGGACTCCGAGCTCCGTTCACACTGCCGTAAAATCTTTATTGAATAAAGAAATGATTTACAAAGAGCAGGATGATTATTTTATTTATGATGTTTTCCTCGAACGATGGCTAGAGGGTATCGCAGTTTAAATAATATTTGTCACAACCGATACTGTGAGTTCTCCCTGAACCAGCTTCAGGGTTTTATAAATTAATAATTTTATATGTTGAATTAAATTCATCAGCATTGGAATGTAACTTACGATCCTGGATAAACGTAGAGGGCTTGATATCCAACATTATTGTTGTTCTGATCCAGCTTTGCGGGAGAAGAATCTCCTGCTAGTTCTCAATTTTCTTTTCTTGCTTCTCACTAGATAAAAAATTGCATGTCGAATTTTCGGTTGTGAAGAGAACGTTGACTTCCTATGTTTGTTATAAAAAATAAGGTAATTGATTATGAACAACCTGGCGCAACCAGATAAAAACACGATGTATAATGCACTGCTGAATAGAGACAGCAGCTTTGAGGGGATTTTTTTCGTAGGTGTTAAAACAACCGGTGTATTCTGCAGACCGACTTGCACGGCAAGAAAACCCAAAAAAGAAAATGTAGATTTTTTCTCCTCGGTTAAGGAAGCACTGCAATATGGCTACCGTCCGTGCAAAGTCTGTCACCCAATGCAGCAGAACGGTGAAATCCCGGGCTGGCTGAATAACCTGATGAATGAAATTGAAGAAAAACACCTCACAAATGGCATGTTAAATTTAAAAGATGCTGATCTAAGGAAGAGAAATATTGATCCGGCACGCATAAGAAGATGGTTTAAGAAACATCATGGGATGACATTTCAGTCCTATCTCAGACTGCAAAGAATAAATACTGCTTTTGGCAGGATAAAACATGGTGACAAGGTTATCGAATCGGCTTATGATCTTGGTTATGATTCTCTTAGCGGATTTGCAGAATCTTTTAAGAAAACTACTGGTTTCGCACCCTCAAAAAGCAAAAATAAAAAGATAGTTACCATAACAAGAATTTTAACTCCGCTTGGACCAATGATTGCCGGCGCTGTTGAAGAGGGAATCTGTCTCCTGGAGTTTGTGGATAGAAGAATGATTGAAACTCAGATAAAAAGATTAAAGAAATATTTGAATGCTGAATTTGTCCCGGGGCAGAGCAATTACTTTAATGAACTGAACAAACAGCTTAAGGAATACTTTGATGGAAAGAGAAAGAATTTTAATCTGCCTCTATATCTTCCCGGCACAGAGTTCCAGTTAAAAGTCTGGAAAGAACTGCAGAAAATTCCTTACGGAACAACTCGCTCCTACGAGCAGCAAGCAGTAGCATTAAAAAATCCGAATGCTGTAAGAGCAGTTGCGAGAGCAAACGGCGATAACCGTATTGCAATTATAATTCCCTGCCACAGGGTAATTGGTAAAAACGGTCAGCTTGTTGGTTATGGCGGTGGAATGTGGAGGAAACAATATTTAATTAATCTTGAGATGAGCAATTAGTGTTGTCATCCTTAATTGACTGGAGGTAATCCCTAACCTGACTGCCGTCAGGCAGGCTTGTTTCTCCGAAGGAGTCCTTCGGACAGGACCTGCATTCCTTTCAGGCTCTGTGTTTGTTTCATCAAGAATGATATAATTACAACACCCACATACTTGTTAAAAATAATCCCTAAAGAAGTTTGTATTTGTTAGTTTAACATCGGAACTTCCATTAACAATATTTCAGCATTGCTGTCCGCTTTTATATTAAACTTTTCGATATTTACGATTTCCAAACCATCACGTCTGTTAAGTTTCTCTTCATTTATTGTAACATCGCCTTCGATAACAAAAGCATATACTCCATTTCCGTTTTTCTTTAAGCTATAATTAACTTCTGCGTTTTTCTCAAGACTGCTAAGATGAAACCAGGCATCCTGGTTTATCCATACACCTTCATCATCAGGATTTGGTGAGACAACCTGCTGAAGCTTATTCTTCCGGTCCTCATTTTTTAAAGTGATCTGGTCATAACGCGGTTCTACATTTTGCTTATTCGGTATAACCCATATCTGGAAAAACTTTACCGGTTTATCTTTGTTTTTATTGTATTCACTGTGTGAAACTCCCGTGCCAGCACTCATCACCTGTATATCTCCCTGCTTAATCACGGAAACCGTTCCCATACTATCCTTATGTTCAAGATCTCCGAATGTTGGAATTGAAATTATTTCCATGTTATCATGAGGATGAGTACTGAATCCCATTCCCGCTGAAACAGTATCGTCATTCAAAACACGCAGTGCTCCGAAGTGTATTCTTTCAGGATTATAATAATTCGCAAAAGAAAATGTATGATAAGAATCGAGCCAGCCATGGTTTACATGCCCGCGAGTGAATGCTTTATGTAAGGACATATTTGTTTTCATAAAATATTATCCATTTCCCTTAATTAAAAGTTCAACTGCCCCACTTTATGTTTTTTTGATTTTGGTTTCATTTTATTACTTCCCATTATTGAGTACAATACGTAATTCATCTAACCAGTTCAACTTTTGAGAGTTGATTGTTTATAAAATAAATTTCTTCTTTAGATAATTTAAATTCAATAGCACCTGCATTTTCAGTCGCTTGTTTTGGATTTCTCGCACCAACTAAAACGATTGTGATGCCCGGTTGCTGAATTGTCCAACGAATAACCAGTTGCGCTAAAGTTGCATTCTTTTCATCTGCCAATGGTTTAAGTTTGTTTAGAAAATTATTAACTCTGCTAAGATTTTCATCAGTGTAATTGGATTCATTCCTACGGCTGTCACCATCATTAAAATGATATCCCGGTTTCATCTTCCCGGTTAATAAACCTTTTTGCAAAGGACTATACACAATAATAGCTATATCGTGTTTCATAGCATAAGGAATAACTTCTTTTTCATTTTCACGGCGAAGCATATTGAATGGAATCTGGTTGGATGCGAGTAAAACATATTTACTGGCTTCTTTCATTAAAGCAGCAGAATAATTACAAACACCTGCGGCTTTTATTTTCCCCTGTTCAATCAATCGTTCCATAGCTTCCATTGTTTCACTAACCGGCGTGGTCGGATCCGCCCAATGAATCTGGTAAAGGTCTATATAATCAGTGTTTAATCTTTTCAGGCTCACTTCTACCTCTTTAACTATACTCTCTTTAGAAGCGAATTTATGCATATTGAGATCGTTCCCGGAATTATTTTTGGTTTTGAAATAGAATTCTCCTTCATCGGTATCCCATCTTAGTCCGTACTTTGTAAGAATCTGAACTTTGCCACGGTCGATTCCTCTGATAGCTTCACCGACAATTTCCTCACTTAATCCGTGACCATAAGCAGGTGCAGTATCGATGGAAGTAACTCCAAGATCATAAGAAGCCCTGATTGCATCAATGGCTTCTTTTCTGTCTGCACCACCCCACATCCATCCGCCGATCGCCCATGCACCAAACGTTATAACAGAAGCGCTAACATTTGATTTACCTAATTTTCTTCGTTCCAAAATTAATCCTCTATATTTGGCAAATTATAAAGTTTCTAAATTTCTTATTCCTTAGAATTAATATAATTATTAGTTAATAAAAAACTTCCAGCCTGTTTTGAAAATCAAAAAGACGTAGGAATTGTTTCACAAAAGGTTTGCAATTACAACAGAGGAATATATCCATTTCTCAAATAATGTAATGCAGTTGATATTTACTGCAGTGAAAATTAGATCACACCATTTAATTACTTTCATCCCGAGCCGGCAGTAGTTCAGCCAGCATTAGCCTAGTTAAAATTGAGAAACCGTCGAATTGATCAATCTAAAAAATCAGAGTAATTCTTCAATTAGAAATAATTTATTCTACTATTCATTTCCAAAATTTCACCAATATTTTATGAAAATTCTATAAATATGAATTATATTCGTAATATATGATATATATATGAATAATAAGCTTGTAATTTCTTGTTAATAAGAATATATTTCTATATATTTGAAGTCCATATGTATTATCATCACTACAAAATTAAAAGATGGATAAAACAGATCGTAATATTCTTTCTCTTTTACAAGAAAATGCAAGGATAACCAACGCGGAAATTGCCCGGCAAGTTGGAATGGTTCCCTCAGGTGTGCAGGAACGAATAAGAAAGCTTGAAGAGAAAGGATACATCAGCGACTATGCAACTCACCTAAGTTCTGATTTGTTAGACCTGGGTTTGCTCGCTTTTATTTTTGTTACCACAAGTGAATCTCCGGGTGAGATTGAAAGCGCGAAAAAACTCTCAAGAATACCTGAGATACTTGAAATTCATCACGTTGCCGGTGAAGATTGTTACCTTTTAAAGGTTCGTTTGGCAGATAACAAATCCTTAGCTTCTTTTATACGGGATACGTTCGGTGCGATCCCGGAAATTAAATCAACGCGATCTGTTATAGTGCTTGAGACAGTAAAAGAAACCTGTAAGCTGAATTTGCCCGCATCAGAGGAATAAACAATGTCCTTACGAATACTAAATAAAGATATTGACAACCACCAGCTAAAAGTGTTTGGAGCTTTTGCTGCTATTTATGTTATATGGGGTTCAACATACCTGGCAATACGCTTTACTCTGGATACAATTCCCCCGTTGTTATCAGTTGGTATTCGTTTTATCCTTGCCGGATTTCTACTTTGCGCATGGTTTTA
>JARRKK010000018.1:0-14853 GCA_037388105.1 Ignavibacteriaceae bacterium
CAATTGCGAGAGGAATTTCAGCATACAATTTTAAAAATGTTGCATTTGAAGCTGGAAGAATAATGCTGCAAAGATTGCGGCAATTATAATCAGAGCTGAGAGATTTCGCGTTCGGGACCACTCTTTCTGCCAAAAGTTTTATCCCATTTCTGGGCGAAACAAAATGGAATGGTTATAAAGTTGTTATAATCTACTTTTGGGTTAATAGTTCCGAACTGGCAATTGATAGAATTAACCAAAGAGTTATAGAAGGTGGACATATTATTGAACATGAAATCGTTAAGAGAAGAATAAAAGAAGTGTTCCTAACTTCAGAAATAGTTATATTAAGCTTGCTGATGAATAGATGATTTTTGATAATTCCGAAGATGAAATATTAGTTGCAAAGTAAACAAAAGATAATCGAGATTTTTATTTAAATGACATATTTGACCACATTATGATTCCTAAAATAATAGAACCCAAGAAAGAATATCTTTCAAACCGTTTTATTTAGCTGCAAAAAAAGCGTTTGCAAATGAAATGGAAAAAAGAAGAAAATTAGGTCTGCCGATTATTATTAGCCGCAACGGAAAAATTATAGATATCAATCCGCAATCAAACGCGGACAAAACTAAAGAAACGCAAAACTGACTATTATGAATAAACTCCTTCGTACTGCATTTATTCTAAGCCTTATCACAATCTTCTACAATATTATAGAAGGATTGATATCAGTTTACTTCGGTGCCGGTGATGAAACTCTAGCTTTGTTTGGCTTTGGTGCAGATAGTTTTGTAGAGGTAATTTCAGGAATTGGAATCGCACATATGATATTCAGAATGAAATATTCAAACACAATTCCCGGGATAGTCATCGCTGTGATATCTATTGCTACTATGTACTGGCTGATGACATCAAAGTTAAATATTGGCAAAGCACTTAATTCTGATGCCATCATTGCAGATGCAAATTGTACAAAAACCTGTTTCTATCTTTCATTTATTTTACTTGCATCAAGCGGACTATATGAGGTTTTTCACATCGCATACTTTGATATTATCGGTTCACTTGGCATCGCATACTTTGCTTTTAATGAAGGCAGAGAGGCATTCGAAAAAGTAAGATCGGGTAATCTTGCCTGCAATTGTGAAGACGATTGTGAAACCGAAATTGTGAAAGGTTAGTCTGAACATAATTCCACATATTTTTCACCTTATTTTTTAATATTGATTAACAAATTTTATCTTTTAGAAGAATTAAGATTAGATAAACGGAGAATTAAATGAAATCCACCCGGATAATCATTAGCACAATAATGTCATTATTTTGCTTTTTATTATTTACTACTCCCGTTCCTTCACAAACTTTTGATGATACAAAACCTGATTGGGAAGGAAACGAACCTGATGGTTGCACAACCGTAATGGTAGGAAATTTAGCCACATTTGATGGTTCTACAATGACCTCACACACAGATGATAGTCACAGGACAAGGTCGTGGATGAATATTGTACCTGCAATGAAACATTCATCAGGTGAGATAGTTACTATGTACAGACGTGAAAAAGATGATACTAAAAAAATGCCCACTTATAAACACGTAGCTGTTGGTGAAATTCCGCAGGTTGAATATACACATGGTTACATAAATTCAGCTTATCCATGTATTAACGATCAGCAACTAGCAGTTGGCGAAACAACTTTCGGTGGTAAGGAAGAATTAAAATCAGACAAAGGAATAATTGATTGCCAGCGTCTGATTAAACTAATGCTTGAGAGAACATCAACGGCGAGGGATGCAATAAAACTTACTGGTGATTTGTTAAAAAAATATGGATGGAATGATTGGGGAGAAATTTTAACAATTGCAGATCCTAAAGAGGCCTGGGCAATCGAAATTATTGGACCGGGGAAGGATAAAGTGGGAGCAGTGTGGGTAGCGCAACGTATACCAAATGAACATATTTATGTTGCAGCAAACGGAAGCAGGATAAGAGAAATTCAAACCGATAATCCTGATTTTTTTATGTATTCCGAAAATGTTTTTGATGTTGCAAAAGAATTTGGATTATGGAATCTTGAGGATGGACCGCTGGAATTCTGTTATGCATATGATAACAGAGAATCTCTCTCTACAAGGAGAAGAGAATGGAGAGTTTTTGATCTAACAGCACCATCATTAAAATTAGATCCCAATTCCGAGAATTATCCTTTTTCTGTCAAGCCTGATTCTTTAGTGACTTTAGAAAAAATGGTTGAAATTTTTCAGGATTATTATGAAGGAACCGACTTCAATTTTGTTAAGAATATCACTCAAGCAAACGAAGCGGGTAAAGATACAATTTCACCTTTTGCCAATCCGTTTATGCCGTACGATATGAACAAATTATTTAAGATAAATGGTGGATGGGGCTGGCTTGGTGAAAGAACAATTGCACGCTGGTATACAATGTACGCAACCATAATCCAGTGTAGAGATTGGCTTCCAAATGAAATTGGAGGATTGGTTTGGTTAGCACTCGATAATGTTGCAACATCAATTTATGTCCCGATGTATTGCAGCACTATTAAGGTTTCTAAATATTACTCAACACCGGGAAGGATTAATGGTTATACTAGTGATTCTGGCTGGTGGGCATTTAACCGGTTAAGTACTCTTGCAGCTCAAAGATGGGGAGATATGAGATATGATATAAGAGCCGTTTGGGGCCCTTTGCAAACGGAATTGTTTGATAACCAATCCGTTATTGAAGAACAGGCACTCGAATTGTATGAAAAGGATCCAACGGCAGCAAAGGAATTCTTAACTAAATATTTTAATGATTGGGGTGTAAAGGTGAATGAGAGAGCCTGGTTGCTTGGCGATGAATTGTGGACGAAGTATGATGAAAAGTTTTAAAGGATTAATAAAGAGCTCTATAATATAATTAACTCTTGTATAATAGTAACTTATTAATCTTCTCTCCAGGGGAGTTCATTATCTTTAACAGAAATTTCGGATTGACCTTGTGGAACAAGATTGAGATTTACTAAGTACATTGCCAACTCTTCCACACTTATGAGAGTCACGTTTTCATTTACATGTTTTTCACATCCGTCTTCAAACTTCCCTCTTGTAATAATAAATATATTTCTTTTTCGAATTTGCGAAGCAGCAGTAATAATCTCCTTTACTTTATCTGCCGAAACAGAATCCTCTAATAACACTCTTGCAAATAAATGAACACTTTTACTCCCTGCTTTCCCTTCACCTGATATATCAAATGAGACAGAATTTAAATCTGCTAAAATTTCGGGTTTTGGATATCCAATCGAAAAAAAGAATTTTGATAATGTTGTTTTAAAATCAGCAACCGAAAGTGATTGTAATTTCTTCAGCGTCTCATTATACGTTATATGTTTCTTTTGTTCTGCATTTTCTATAACCATTCCAAAAATCACTAACCATTCCTCAACACTGATTAGTTCATTCATAGTGCTTACTGGTATTACACCTACAATATTTTTATCAAATAGCTGTTTCTTGGTTAATATATTTTTAATATCCACATCTATAGTGTTAAACATTTTGTATGAAAAAACATTTATACGACTCTTTTGCAATTCATTTTCGTCAATCTTAAAAAGATCTTCAAGCTGCCAAATCGTTGTTGGATTCCACCACGAGTCATATTTAATTATGTATGGAACCACGAAATTTCCAAAATTTAAACGGACTTCTTTGGCGTTTGTTACAAATACGGTAATAGAATCATTTTCTTTGAATAATTTTATCGCCTTTTGCATTTCATCTGCTGATAAACTTGCAGGCGCTGATACGTGATCAATATCAGAATTTTCCAGAAGCTTTTCTATTTTCTTTGTTCCCTGTCTATCATACTGCGAAATAATTATAACTTTTTTTCCATTGCGTTTTATTATGTTCAGATGCTTAAGTAATAAATTTGTCTTAGGACTAGTATCTGCCCCCTTAGCAAAATTTTCAACCTGATAGAGCTTGTGAAGTAAAGTAAAGATATTAGATTGGAACCTAAACGGGTTTTCTGATTCCAAAACCTTTCTTAAATCTTTTCTACAAGAAGAAATTGTTTCTTTGTATTCAACTTTTTGATGCTCGTCTGGTTCAAGCCAAAACTCTTTATAGAGTATACCAGACTGTTCATCAAGAACTTCTGAAAACTTTTGAACTTTTTGCTTCTCAATAAAAACATCTTTGCTTAATCTTTTATTTATATTATCCAGCAAGCCGTCATCTACAACACTAGAAAGTGTCCATAGCACTTTTGGATTTATTTTAATTAGAAACTCTGCTCTTTCTTTATTCTCGTCCAAAACATTCTGCACTTCATCCATCACGATACAATCGAATCTTGTAAGGCGACTGGTTTCAAGTATTTTCATATGAAAATCTTTTACGAATGTACTATAATCTGTCAAATAGATTAAGGCAGAATTATTCCAGGCATCTAATCTCTCATCATCTTTGCCTTTTATTACCGAATGGGATAATTCGGGACAAAATTTCCTCATATTTCCAATCCAGTTCAAACCAGCATCTAACTGCTTTTCATCTCCTTCAATGCCAATCATCTCCTTAGGAACTATGATTAATGATGAGTGAATAATCTTATTCATAAACAAAAACTTCAGTGCAATTAAAGCTTCCTTTGTTGCACCTAATCCAAGTTCTTTACAAAGCAATGCACGATCATTCTCGACCAAGAATTTAGAATTAACTTCCTCGAAATTTGTGAGAGAAATATTAGTATCCTTTCTTTTCTCCCAATCAACTTTGATTGTATTCTTTAATAAAAGCTTAATTACATCCTTGGTTTTATTTGGATCCTGAAGTGAATTAATTTTCTTTGCCGGTATATTTATTAAGTCTGGATCTGATACATCATAATATTTTGCAGATTGTGGACTGCTAATTTCATATTTGCCTGAAGCTATTGAAGGTTTATTAATAATTAAATTTATTGTTTTGGAAATTTTTGTTCCGCCAATTGCCAGAAGCTGAATTTGGGAAATTTTTGATTTATATTCACCCATTTCTGGTACATTAACATTGTGAAGTTTTGGAACTTTGCGAATCCTGTCTACCTTCAATTTTTTAATTTTCAGTTTACCAAAACTTTTAACGTTTAATGAGCGAATGGCAGTAATATTATAATCAACAAAGAGGTCCTCAAAATTTAATAACTCTATCTTTTCAACTTTTGTATGTAAATTAGATAGATAGTCTTTGATTTCAGGTTCAGTAAATCTGAATTTATAACCCGCAGGTTTTGGTAATTTGAATTTAACAGCTATTTCCTGCAGCTGTGTTGCAGGAACTACGAATTCAATATCTTTATGATTTATTATTCTGGAGGGAACATAAAGTAATGCAAAAAAGATTGGATTTGTGCTAATCTTTTTAAATAAATGTGTTGATTCTTCCGGATATAAAGTAGATTTGGTTAATAAAGAGAAAGGTTCGAAAATTTCCAGTTCATCGGGAGAAGGTAGTTCATCTAAACTAAAATCAATTTGTGGTGTATCGATAAGAGAGGATGTTATTCTTCTAATGGGTACTCCATTGGTTGGAACTACTTTTAACCAGGTATTATAAAGAAAATCCTCCTCTGAAGTAATCTCGGAAATTGCACAAGCTAACTTCTTCCGTACGCGTCGGAACATTAATTCTATTCAACGGATTTTTGTTGATTGACTTGTTCGCAAGCAAGTTTCAACCTTTCAAACGGTTCAAGTAAATTTCGTCCTTCTGAAAGTTTGTTCAGTTCTTCTTTAATCGGACCAATCTCGCTTTCGAATTTTTTTGATGTCTCCATTAACATTTTTCCATTGCTATTTGAACCTGAAGGTAACTCTTCCGTTTTTGAACTTCTTCTTGATTTCTCCTCACCTTCATTGTAAAGTCGCACAACTCTAACACCCTGTTTACTGTTTGCGCCGAGGAAAAATTTATCCCTTACTATAATCAGATCAACCTGTTCATTGATAGCATTTAGCAAAGGAACAGAAATTAATTCAACCAGAATGTGTTCGTGCAATACGTCTCCATAAAGGGTTCTCTGAAAACTTGTTGGTTTAATTGGAGCGGTTACTCTGAATTCTAATGGTTTGGTATCAGCATCGGTAACCATAATAGCACCCATTATTCCAGCGTTGTCTTCCAAATTAAAAGTTTCTAAAAACGCTATTTTCTGTACTTCCATTTCTTCTCCATAAAAAGATTATGTTAACAAGAATTGACTTTTCTGGTTATTTATCATATTCAATGCCATTTTACTCAGATAAGAGAACAACATCAGCTCTGAACATTTTTATCAGACAGAATTTACATTGATATTACCTGGTGTTATTCTTAAACGAAATTTGCTTAAAAATTGAAAAATTAATCCTGATTCTATCGAACTGTGATAATAAAATTGTCAAAAAGGCTTTTAGTTTTGTTTATGAAAAAAATAATGATGCCAGCCAATGAATGTTTATGGTGAGTATGTTGTAATAAATAATTTTAGATAGTGTAAATATTACCACCGCAATAACTTATATGACTGAGATCTGTATGCTTATATTAACAAAACACGAATGTAAGATTTTCAATGAGTTAAATCCTCAGCAGCAGGTAAGGTAATCAATACTGTGGTTCCAACGCCCTCTTCACTTTGGATTTGTAAACTGCCTTTATTCAAGCTTATAAAATCACGACTTAAAAATAAGCCAAGACCGGTGCCAAATTCTCTCGATGTTCCAGGATTGGAAAACATTTCTTTCTGTTCAATACGTTGCATATTTTGCTGGGATATTCCAGTTCCTTCATCTTTTATGATTAGTTCTACTTCATTTCTACCTACAAGACTAATTTCTTCTGCGCTTAGGTTAATAGTCCCACCCGGTTTTGAGAATTTGATTGCATTGCCAATTATATTCTCCAAAGCAACGTTTAACAAATCTTCATCTGCGTATACAAATAACTCATTATCAATTGAATTGGTCACAAGAATGTCTTTTTTCTTAATGTTTTTTTCTTGAGATTCAAGAATCTGATTTAATGTTGTCTCCACATTTTTTACAACCGGATTATACCTGTACTTTCCAAGCTGATAGCGCGAGTAGTGAAGTAAATTCGTAGTCATTCCATATAGATTTTTTGATGAATCACTAATAACATTAATATATTCCCGTATCTCTTCGCGTGTCAGCAAATCGTATTCGGTGGTTAATACCTCTGAAAATCCCAGTAGAGAGTTGAAAGGATTACGCAAATCGTGAGATATTAAAGAGAACAATCTATCCTTTGATTCATTAAGATCTTTTAACTGTATAATTAAATCTTCTCTTTCGGATTCAACAATTTTTCTTTCAATTGCACGTGATATAGGATAAGCTACTACATCGAGTATCTGTTGCTCAGTTTCTCCATAAGTTGTACCTACTTCATAGTCCTGAAGAACCATTACACCAATTACTTTATCTTGTATTTTTAAAGGAACTCCAAGCCATATCTCAGCCTGAGGACCAACCAATTCAACTTCTTCATCGCGTATCAATTGATCATCCATTTCTCTATCAACGAGTTTTGATTTACCGGTCATTAATACTGATTCGGTCAATCCCTTTCCTGGACTTTGAGGCGAAGCATCCTGCTCAAATTTATCAACAAAATAAGGGAAAGTTAACAGGTTTTCTTCCCTATTATAATATGCAATATAGAAGTTCTCAGCTTTCATAAGTCTGCCAATCGCTTCATGTATAAATTTGAAAAACTCGTCAAGATTTTTTTCCGAGTTCGCATCTTCTAATATTTCTAATATTATGTTCCGGATCTTTTCATCTTTTCGTCGCTTTGTTATTTCCTGACCGGATGCAATTATTGAAATCAATTCCCCATTATTATCCCGCATAAGTGAATTATGCCACTCGATAATTTCTATTTTATTATCCAGTGATTTAATTTTACCCTCACTATTTATTGTATCTAATTTTTGTTCTCCTAACAACTCTTCAATAAATTCATGATATTGTTGTTTATAATATTGCGGAATAAATTCTTCCAGGTTCCTTCCAATCAATTCGTGTTTTGAACCTCCAAGAATCTTACACCCCTTGTTATTTATCATAACTATGTTAAGATTAATATCTAGCTGAATCAAAATGATATCAGATAAATCAAATATTTTGTTAAGATTGTTCTTTTCATCATTCAATCCATCAACAAATCCCTGCAAAACTGAGGCATCTCGAAGAATTCCTTCTGCAGTAGTTCGGTTACCATATTCATCAAGATTTGAAAATGAATTATCTTCAATCCATTTATATTCTCCACCTTTTGTCTTTATTAAGTATTTTGCATAAAACTCTTCAACATCTTTGTCCGTTCCACCTTTAACCTTGTACCGATCTAATCTATGAGAAGAAATTTCTTTTACTATACTCTTAAATCCCCTCTCATTTAATTCCCGCCTGGAATAACCGGTCAGAGATTTTATACTCGGACTCATAAAAATATATTCACCGGTTTCATGATCAAGTTTATACATGACATATTCTGAGGAGTTATAGGAAAGAGTTTCGCTTGAGCGAGTATTGAAAATATTCAATAATCCTTGATTTGAAGTTTCTGTTAGGTCAGTAGTAGGTTTCTGCAGTTCCATTTATTGCAATTATTGGTTTGAAATATCAAATGAAGACAAAAAATGTACCACAGAAATGCACTTTTAGTAATCATTTTTTTAACAATTTCATCTTATATTTAGTTATCAGAAATACTTGAGAGTTAAGATTACGTGTCTTGCAAAAAAATTTTCCCACACTTACTTGACTTTGAATTATAAGAATCTTATCTTTATGCAGATTAAATCTAAATAATAATTACAAATTCTGATTCAGGCAAAAATAAATGAAAACAGCAGCAAATCTAAAGTTTGGTGAAAAAGTAAAAATAAACGAAATTGATATTTCAAATCCTTCCCACCAAAGAATATTGGAAATTGGCTTTACTCCAGGACAAGAGATAGAATTGGTGAACATATCAGCATTTAATGATCCGATTGCACTTTCGATCAGAGGTACTTTGATTGCAATACGCAAAAAAGAGGCTGACTGTATTATTGTTTCATGATCTCGAATGTTATTGAAGAAACTCCACTCATATCCTTAGTTGGTCCTCCCAATTCAGGTAAAACAACTCTGTTCAACTTACTCAGTGGTAAAAATTTAAAAACCGTAAACTACCCCGGTTCTACTGTTGAATACTCAGCAGGTAAGATAATCGGTAAATACGGTTTAAATGCTGTTATTATTGACTCACCAGGTATTGTTAGTTTAATTCCTAATTCCCCTGATGAGGCAGTTTCTGTAGATTCTTTGTATTCACATCCAGGAGTTGGCTCACCGCATTTAATAATCAATACAATAGACGCAAGTCAGTTATCACGACATCTTTTGCTCGCGTTGCAACTGATCGATTCCGGGTTTAAAGTAATAATTGTTCTTACAATGAACGACATACTTTATAAAAAACAATTGGAAATTTTACAAAACGAATTAAGTGATGAACTTAAATGTGATGTCGTTAAAATAGATGGTAAGAGCGGAAAAGGAATCGATAATTTAATACGAATTATTGATCAAAATCTAAATGAGATAAATGTTCTTGGTAAACCTAAACCGAAAGCATATAAGTTAGATTCCAATAAAAGAAAGTTGATAGATTCATATAACAGGATTGAACATATTGTTAACGATGTTTTACAAGATATCCCGCAAAGTGGTAAAATTAATCTATCAAAAGCAAATAAGCAGTTAAAAATTTTAGGAACTCATTATGTGGGAAAGAATAATCGTCCGGATGAATTAACATTAAAAATAGATAGAATACTCTTGCATAAATTTTGGGGACTATTTGTATTTATTTTAATTATGGGTTTTACGTTTACTTCAATTTTTTGGCTTGCCGATCCACTTATGAGTTTAGTTGATAACTTATTTAGTTTCCTTGCCCAGTTGGCAGCCATAACGATAGATGACGGATGGCTGGCAAGCCTGATATCCGACGGAGTAATAAGCGGTCTTGGTTCCGTATTAGTATTTGTTCCACAAATAATAATACTATTTTTGATATTAGGTGTACTTGAAGATTCGGGATATCTGGCACGCGGTGCAATGCTGATCGACAAACCTCTGTCTAAAATTGGACTAAACGGAAGATCGTTCGTCCCAATGCTATCAGGATTTGCTTGTGCAATTCCTGCTATGTTAGCTGCAAGAGCTATCCCAAACAGGCGTGAAAGATTACTTACCATTTTTATATTACCACTAATGAGCTGTAGTGCAAGATTACCTGTATATGCCCTTCTGATTGCATTTCTTATTCCACTTGATAAACCCTGGATTGGGGGATTCATATTAGCCGGGATTTATATTTTCAGTATCATTTCATCAGTAATTGTTGCGTCTATCATAAATAAATTCAGGAAAAAAATTATAAATGCTGAAGATAACTCATCTTTTATTTTAGAGCTACCTACATATAAACTTCCAAAACCAGGTTCAATTTTAAGAAACACATATTCTAGTACAAAGCAATATATATTAAAAGCCGGTCCGGTTATCCTTGCATTTTCACTAATAATCTGGCTTATCACTTATTTCCCCGCCGGAGATCAAAAAATTGAACGAACAGGTTTAGCAAAGGAACAGGTGGTTCAGCTTGAAAAATCACAACAATTGGAAAATTCGTATGCTGCACACATTGGTAAAGTAATACAACCAATCGTGGAGCCGTTAGGTTTTGATTGGAGAATCGGCGTTTCATTAATAACTGCATTTGTAGCCCGCGAAGTATTTGTATCATCAATGGCTCTAATATTTAAGGTCACCGATAGTAGTGACAATTTGCAAAGCTCTTTGCTGGACTCAATGAGATCAGCACAGATCGAAGGCAGTGGTAAAAAATTATTTACACCTTCCACTATTTTGGGATTAATAATATTTTTCGTATTTGCCCTACAATGTATGTCTACAGTAGCAGTTTCCAGAAAAGAAACTGGTAGCTGGAGGATACCTGCACTTCAATTAGTAATATTCACTTCGCTGGCTTATTTAATGACTTTTATTACTGTTAACGGCTTAAAAATACTTGGAATGGGTTAGAATCTTAATTGTTGATTTGAAATTGGTTAGAGTCAATAATATTTTAGAATCGATATAATTATTTATTAATAAGTGAAGTGAAACACAAACAAGCTGCAGAAATATTTAGAGCTTTCTTAAAGCATGAGAAGAACCGCGTTACACCGGAACGATTCGAAGTAATGGATGCAGCTCTGGATTACGATGGGCATTTTGGTGCTGATGATCTTTACATTATAATGAAGAACTCCGATTCCAGTATATCAAGAGCAACAGTTTATAAAACTCTTGAGCTACTCGCACAATGTGAACTACTAAGCAAACGCCATTTTGGCGAAAACATGACACGTTATGAAAGCAGTTTTAAAAGGCAAACCCACGATCATCTTATTTGTGTTGACTGCGGAAGAATTGTTGAATTTACTGATAAACATATGAAAGAATTTCCCCAAAAAATTAGCGATGAGCTTGGATTTGACCTTGAAAGTTATTCGTTCAATATTTTTGGCAGATGTAAAGATCCAAAGCATTGTAAATATTTTAAATAAAATATTAAACTCTCAGCAACTGCAGAACCAAAAAGAGAATTAATTTATGAAAGACCAGCGGTATCCACTTACATGGAATAAAGATGATTTTTCGATAAAAATCTTCTGTTCAATTCCCAACATCGCTACCGGTATCATTTTAAAAACCAGTGATGCATATTTTGTTGTCGATCCCGGAGATGGGATACTTCGAGACCTTAATTCCGAAATAGGTACAAAACAGATATTAAAGATTTCGAATATTTTTGTCACCCATGGCCATCATGATCACATTGGAGGCGTTTGGTCATTACTTACCTATCTTCGTGTAATGAGAAAATCAACACCGCTGACGATCCATTTCCCAAAAGGCTGTGTAGAGATTGAAAGTATTTTTAATGCTTTTGATCAGGTTTATGGTAATGGACTAACGTATAAAATTAATTTAAATCATATAAAAAAGATGGACGGTTTTAAAACAAACAATGTTACTGTAGAACCTTTCCCTGTAATTCACAAAGAATTCCTAAGTGATGGTTCAAAAAGACAGGTTCCAGCACTAGGGTATAAGTTTATTTATCAAAATAAAAGTATTTGCTATGGCGGTGACACAGCATATTGCGATGAATTGGTAATACAAGCTAAAGATTCTGATCTTGCAATAATTGAAGCCGGACACGAAGATGAAGAACCTGACGATATGCATATGACCTTAGCTGAAGCAAAATCAATTGGAAAATCTGCAAAAGAATATTTTTTAGTTCACGTTCCGGAGAAATAATTGTACCAGAGGGTTGTGGAATTAATGTACAAATCTTTCTTTTTATTATTACAAATCTTTATTTCAGGGTTCACAATTTCAATTCTGCTTGATGATTTTAAACAAGAAGGTGAAAATCATCTGTCTAACATAAAAATGTTAACAGATGAAGGGGAAAATGCTGAAGCATATTTCTCTTTCGATGAGAAGAAGTTAATTTACCAGTCTTCCTTTGGAGAAATTAAATGCGATCAGATTTTCACTATGAATATTGATGGTTCGCACAAACAAATGGTTTCAACCGGCAATGGTAAAACCACCTGCTCATATTTTCTTCCCGGTGATAAAAAAATAATTTATTCTTCCACTCATGTGTTCAATAGTAATTGTCCGGAACCACCCGATTTTTCGAAAGGGTACGTGTGGAAGTTGTATGAATCGTTTGATATTTTTTCTGCAAATGCAGACGGATCAGATATAAAACAATTAACTTATTCAGATAAATATGATGCCGAAGCTACCGTTTCTCCGGTCGGTGATAAAATTGTTTTTACATCGATGCGTGATGGCGATCCTGAAATTTATGTGATGGATATTGATGGCAAAAATCAGAAACGATTAACTTTTGCAAAAGGATACGATGGAGGGCCGTTTTTTTCAATAGATGGAAGCAAAATAGTTTTCAGAGCCAGCAGACCTGCGACTGAAAATGAATTAAAAGATTATAATGAACTTGTGCAAGATGGAATAGTGCGTCCCTCTGTTTTAGAAATTTACATAATGGATGCAGATGGAAGCAATATTAAGCAGATTACAAATTTAGGGAAAGCTAGCTTCGCTCCTTATTTTCATCCTGATAGTAAAAGAATTATTTTTTCTTCAAATGTAAATAGTGAATCGGGAAGAGATTTTGATTTGTACTTAATAAACATTGATGGAACGGGACTTGAACAGATTACTTTTAATGATACATTTGATGGATTTCCAATGTTTACGCGTGATGGCAAACAGTTAGTTTTTGCGTCTAACAGGTTTAATAAGAAAAAGGGAGACACAAATATTTTTATTGCTGATTGGATCGATTAGAAGAATTTTTATTACGTAACCACATATGAGTAAAGAATGAGACTCCTTCCCAAAATTTTTATCATTACTTCAATTCTATTACAATCATTATTCGCTCAAGTAAGTAATGACTCAGAAATCACCTCAGCAGAAATAAAAGAGCATATTACTTTTCTCGCATCAGATGAGTTAAAAGGAAGACTCACAGGCTCTGAAGAATGCCGGTTAGCAGCAGAATATATCGAAAGCGATTTTAAATCCGTAGGTTTGGTTCCATTTTTCGATAACAGTTATTTACAGGCGTTTCCCGTTATTACAGACGTTGAGTTAACTGCAAACAATAAGTTAGAGATTAAAGCCGGGGATATAACATTTAAACCAAAACTGTATGATGATTTCATAACTTTATCATTTTCTGGAGATACTAAAGTTGTAGGAATCCTTGTGTTTGCAGGGTATGGAATCTCTGCACCGGATATTGAATATGATGATTATGCTGGGATTGATGTTATGGACAAAATTGTTCTTGTGCTAAGAGAGCATCCCGAGATGAATGTACCTCATTCTAAATTTGATGATCATTCTTCCCTACGTAAGAAAGCGACGGTGGCGAGAGATAAAGGTGCAACAGCTATCATTTTTGTTAACGGTTACAATCCACATAAAGATGAAGATGAACTAATAAACCTAAGTTATGATCAGGCTGGTCCGATGAACGATTTTGCAGTTATTAATATTAAACGAAATTTAGTCGAAAATTTATTTGAAACTCAGGATTTAGATTTTAAAACATACCAAAGCAATATTATTGATACGAAGAGTCCTGCTTCATTTCCATTTAACGATACAAAAGTAAGTATTACAACCCAGGTAAATGAAATTGTAGTTAATAGCTGGAATGTTGCCGGCTATCTTGAGGGAAACGATCCGCGGTTACAAAATGAATATATAATAATTGGCGCACACTTTGACCATCTTGGAATGGGCGAAAATAATTCACTCTACAGAGGTGAAGAATTGCAAATACATAACGGTGCCGACGATAATGCCTCAGGGACTGCAGGCGTATTAGAATTAGCCGAAAAATTTTCAGCATATAAGGATAAACTAACAAGATCTATTGTATTTGCAACTTTTTCCGGTGAGGAAGAGGGTTTGCTAGGTTCGGCATATTTTGTAAACAACTTACCTGTTTCAACTGAAGATATAGCAATGATGATAAATATGGATATGATTGGAAGATTGAATGATGATAAATCTTTAATTGTTTATGGAACAGGAACTTCATCTAATTTTAAAGATTTATTGACCGAATATAATGAGAACAAGTTTGATTTAACTTTTAACGATGAAGGCTACGGGCCCAGCGATCATTCA
>JARRKK010000018.1:14880-20920 GCA_037388105.1 Ignavibacteriaceae bacterium
ACAGAAAAAATTAATTTTGCCGGTGAAGAAGAGGTACTAAAATATATTTACAAAGTAGCACTTGATCTAGATAATACGGATACCAGACCTGATTATATAGCAGTTAAAAGAAAGGATTCTGGCAATTTATCGGGTATAAAAGTAAAGGTTGGTACAATACCAGATTTTGCCGGTAATGTTGATGGATACAAGATAAGTGGTGTCAGTGAAGGTAGTCCTGCACAGATTGCTGGTCTTGCAGGAGGTGATATAATTATAGAATTTGGCGGTAAAAAAATATCAAATATCTATGATTTTACTTACGCGCTTGGAGATTATGTGCCGGGTGATTTAGTTAATGTTGTTGTTAAAAGGGGTGAAGATGAAATCGAATTTCAGGTTGAGCTGGCACCAAAATAAATCTTTATCTCTTCTTACTGCCAGCATCTTTAATGTAATTATTAATCTAAGAGTTATAAATGAAATGGTATCAAAAAGAGATATTACTAAAAGCCAGGAATAGAGGCTTTCATTTAATTACCAATGAAATACTTAATCAACTTCCTGAAATTAAAAACATTAAAGTTGGAATCACCTACATATTAATAAAACATACCTCCGCCTCACTTACTATAAATGAAAACTTTGATCCGGACGTAAGAAGTGATATGGAGAGATATTTCAACAACTCAGTGAGGGAGAATGAACCATATTATGTGCACACCTCGGAAGGACCAGACGACATGCCTGCACATATCAAATCAACAATTATCGGAACTTCATTAAATATCCCAATCACAAATGGCCACTTTAATTTAGGAACCTGGCAGGGAATTTATCTGTGTGAACACCGGAATAACGGTGGGAGAAGAAAATTGGTTGTCACAATAGCCGGTGACTAAAATCTTTCTCATCTATTCATTCTTTTAATTGAGAAATTCAATCTCCAAAAAATTTACTGTGAATTATACTATAAATGATCAGCTCTATTTTTTGTATTTTGTTTCTTACAATAATAATCTGTTTTAATCTAATTATATAAATGAACAAAAAAAGAATTCTATTTGTATGCATGGGTAATATTTGCAGGTCACCTGCTGCTGAAGCAATAATGAATAAAAGAATAAGTGATAACAATCTATCAGATGTTATCGAAGTTGATTCCGCGGGTACAATAGACTACCATAGCGGTGAAGGTGCTGATTCAAGGATGAAAAAAATTGCAACTAAAAAAGACTATAATATAGATAGTATCGCAAGACAATTTAATCCGCAGAATGATTTTAAAAGATTTGATTATATAGTTACAATGGATGATGAAAATTACGATGATATCTTAAGCCTGGATGTAAATAATATATACAGCAATAAGATTTTCAGGATGGTTGATTTTTGTACCACTCACAAAGCCAAAGAAATACCGGATCCATATTACAGCGGTTCATCAGGATTCGAGAAGGTGATTGAATTACTTGAAGATGCTACAAACGGACTATTAAACAAGGTTTTGGATGACATTAAACAACCCGATCAAAAAGAAAATTGAAGACTTTCTTAACTCAAAGATAATCGATTCCCGGCCTGTGGGTGGTGGTTGTATTAGCAATGCACTAAAAATCAAATCGCAAAATGGGGACGTTTACTTCCTTAAGACTAACTCTTTTGCAGATAATGATATGTTTATAAAGGAAGCTCACGGAATACACGAATTGCAGAAGGCAAAAGCAATAAAGGTCCCAACTGTACTGAGTTTTGATAATGAATATTTACTTATTGATTTTATAATATCCGGGAAAAAGAAAAAAGACTTTTCTGAAGATTTTGGAAGAAAATTAGCATTACTCCATAAATTTACCAATGAGGCTTACGGTTTTTACGAGGATAATTACATCGGCTCAAATCCGCAGCCAAATATCGCAAGTGAAGATGAAAAAAATGATTGGACCAAATTTTATTTTAATAACCGAATACACTATCAGCTACAATTAGCGGAAAAGATCGGTAATTCCACAAACGAACTGAGAAATGGGATATCTGCTCTTGAAAATAAAATAGAAGGTATTGTAAAGGATAACGGTGAAAAACCTTCTTTACTACACGGTGATCTTTGGGGTGGCAATTATATGATAAATGAAGATGGTTATGCGTGTTTAATTGATCCGGCTGTTTATTATGGTAATCGGGAAGCTGATCTGGCTATGACAAAACTTTTCGGTGGATTCGATTCAAGGTTTTATAGTAGTTACAATGAAGTCTATCCCCTTCCCGACGCGTATGAATACAGAGAAAATATTTACAAATTATATCATATTCTTAATCATCTAAACTTGTTTGGTGGGGGTTATTACTCACAGGCAATGGACCTGATCAAATTTTATATATAAAAAAAGAGGAGCTGTTATGCTCCTCTTAAATAAAACTAATTTCTTACCTCATCATTTTATATCAATCAGTTCCACATCAAAGATCAATGTGGATTTTGCAGGAATTTTTCCGACTGCCATATCTCCGTAACCAAGAGAAGGCGGTACTATCAATCTTACTTTACTCCCCTTTTTCATATATGTAATTCCTTCATCCCAACCGGGTATAACCTGCTTATTTCCCAGCACAAAAGTTATAGGTTCATCTTTTTCTACGGAGCTGTCAAATTTAGTCCCGTCTTCGAGATATCCGGAATAATGTACCGTAACTACATTTCCTGATTCAGCGTTTTTCCCTTCTCCTTCTTTAACAATTATATATTTCAACCCGCTTTCCGTCGTAACCGGTTTAACGTCACCCAGATCCCACATCTCTACCAGAATTCTATCTTTAACATCAAGTAGCTCAACATCTATTTTTAAATCTGTATTGGGAGGAACGGGACCTGCACCTTGTTCACCATATGCAAGTTCTGAAGGAATAATTATTGATCTTTTCCCACCTGCTTTCATTCCCGCTATTCCTTCATCGGTTCCTTTAATAAATGCATTTTCACCGAGTACAAACTTCACTGGCTGGTTACGAACATAGCTGTTACCAATAAGATATGGGGTCCTTGCTGAGTCCGCCGACCAATCAGAAAAAAGATCTGTTGAATCTATAACAATCCAACCAATAAATTGGATGGAAACAAGATCGCCGTTTTGAGCATTTCTTCCCTCACCAACAACTTCATCCTGAAATTTTAAGCCTGTTTCTGTAGTTTTGACACCTGAATCGTTACCACAGGAAATTATAGTTAAGAAAGTTAAAATTGAGATAATCACAAATTTCGTTTTCATTGTTACCTTTCAAAAAATTGGATTGTCAATATATTTAATTATATCTTCTAATCATATTTGTACCCATTTTTTTCCCCCTGTTATTTTGGACAAAAGCTCCTTACTTTAAAAGAAAAGAGTTTAACAATATTGATTTGAAATATAGCTGTTAATCATTAGTTCAGGAATCCATCCCAAATTATCCTAAGAAATAAAATGAAATTTATCTTGATTGCAATTTTGAGTTCATTGGCCTCGTTACTCCTGGCTCAGCAAAATTCTCAAAATGTTGGATTCATTCCAACCAATGAGCAATCTTCTAAAAGCGAATTAATTATTATTGACTCCGATTATTCCTTTGAAGAAGCACTGCAAGGAATTACTATTCCATCAACAGTAAAAGATGAACTTGAAATTGTAACGGTAAGCTATTATGGTTTCGATGGACTTCTTCATAGAGGTCAGATAATTGTAAATACAAAAGTTTCAGATGATATAATTGATATTTTTAATGTGATTCGAGAAACAAAATTTCCGGTAGAAAAAGTTGTTCCAATGGTTGAATATAACTGGTCGGATGAGCAATCAATGCGTGATAATAATACATCTTCTTTCAACTATCGGTTCTTATCCGGTGCAAAAATATTATCTATGCATGCAAGCGGGCTTGCAATTGATATAAATCCAAAACAAAATCCCTACATTAAAAACGGTTCAAATAGCCCTGCTGGTTCCGATTACCAATTGAATGCAAAAGGTACTATTTGTCCTGATTCTGAAATAGTTAAAGCATTTAAAGAAAAGGGTTGGAGTTGGGGCGGTGATTGGAAAAGTTTAAAAGACTATCAACACTTCCAGAAATCGTTAGAATAATCAAACATTATTATATTCTTCATATGTAGACTTAAAATTCTTATTTTTTTCATTCTCATACATTTCAGTCACTTGTTCAAAATCTGAAACATACTTAACTTTTTCAATTTCATTTAAAGATTTACCTGATTTAATTTCATTAATCATAAATTCTCTTAAGCAAAGAATGTAAAAATCCTGCCGGTTAAAAATTACTGCAAAACTTTATAAAATTATACACTGGATATTGCTATTTTTTTATATAGGAATAACCATCTTCATTTCCAAACATGTAAATCAATGGCCTCCAGATTCTTTCAGCCCAATCACTTTCGAAATGTTTTGCATCAGCAGCTTTATACCAATATAAATCATCATTTTCAACATATCCTTTTTTCCTTAGTACCAACAACATTTCATCAATACCTGCCTGTAATGAATCTTCCAATCCAACACCTCCGTTATCGATATATATTCTAATATCTTTCTTATTACCATTATAATTTTTTACAGGAGTAACAAAATCAATAAAACTTATTTTAAATGCAGGTGAAAGACATGCAGCCTGAGAAAAAACATCCGAATGTTCCCAAAGCAGCATAAATGAAATCAGTCCACCCAAAGATGATCCACCTGTTGCAGTAAATTCTCTATCAGATAAAGTTCTGTAATGATCGTCGATAAATGGCTTTAAATCATTCACAATAAAATTCATATAAGCATAACCTGTATCATTTTCTGAATATTCACTTCTCCGGTTAGGTGTATTGTAAATTCCAACTATAATAATTGGTTGAATACAGTTTTTCCTGATTAAAGTATCCGCTGCTTCATCAATTTGCCAATCTACTCCAAATGATGAAGTTTTGGGATCAAACAAATTTTGACCATCATGCATATAAAGAACCGGATAATGTAAGTCAGTTCTTTCATTATAACCCGGTGGAAGCCAGACTACGACGTCACGATCCTTTAATCCCTTACCCTTCATCTTAGGATGATATTTTACGATACCTGTTATCTGACCCTCTATTACACTATTCGGGTTTGCATCCCAGCAACTAATACTTACATATAGAATGGTATCATTTAATATATCGAGAATACTGTTACCGGGAACTGTTCCATCAGCATTTCTTGCTTCATGCTCCCACGAACCAAGTGTAAATTTATATTCCAGATGGAAGTCTTTTGGTAACGAAAATTGTCCTGTCCATTCATTGTTTTTATGTTTATCTAACTGAGTTGCACCAGGATTCCAATTACCTAATAATTTATGATTACCGGTTACAAATACTACTGAGGTATCTGGCAAATTTTCGGTTTTTACAATGAATGTAATTTCTTTTGCCGATTGTGGGTGAATAAATGGAAAATAGAGTGTTATAAGAAGAATTAGAATAATTTTCATAAAGTAAACACTAAAGTGTTTTAAATAGAAATTTGATCAAATATACCATAATAATTTGTGAATCATTTTTACCACGAATGTAAAAAGTTAGTTTTTTAAATTATTAATATGTTTTATAAAATATTTTATATTATTCTTGCTCTTATGATGCTTAGCCTTTCGTGCAGGGAGAATATTGTTTCAGAAGACAATAATATAAATCCGGGTTTGGGTGGTGATTATACTGAGATTAGTGGAAATTCATCAGGGATTCTAGCATTAACCGATTCACCATTTTTGGTTTTGGATGATATTAACATACAGCTGAAAGATTCACTTATAATAGAACCTGGTGTAATTCTTTTCATTGAGAATAATAAAAAAATCAATGTTGCAGGGACATTAATAGCTGATGGATCGAGAGAAAAGATTATAAATTTTAGATCATCAGGTGATACCAATAATGATTGGTGGTACGGCATTAGAATTACCAGTTCAGCAACATCTCAATATTTAAATTCTGCATCATTGAGCATGTTGCTCAAGATTTTAATGATCAATACACGAATGGTGC
>JARRKK010000019.1:0-31847 GCA_037388105.1 Ignavibacteriaceae bacterium
CAATTTGATGAAGAGACGAAGACAACCTCAATGGCCCGAACAACGGGCTATACTTGTACTTCTGTTGCACGACTGTTATTAGATGGAGGCTTAAATAAAAAAGGAATTTTCCCTCCTGAATATATTGGGGCAATTCCGGGTTATTTTGATAAGATTGTTTCGATGCTAAAGAAGAAGAAAATTAGAATTAGTTCTTCGGAAAAACGTATCCCTATGGTTTGATAAAATTATTACATTTAAAATGAGAGCAGGATCTAATTAATTATTAAACGAATTTTCCTGTGCCAAAAATCTTATCATTACTTACATTATTCATTTTACTTCAAAGTAACATATTCGCACAAACTGAAGATATTTTTATCCCTTCTTTGCGAGATACTGTTCTGAGATATCAGGGAATAAATCTAATGATAATATACCCCAATGATTTTGATTTTTATTATTCCCACAACTTTACTGTATCTGAATCTGAACAACTGATTGAAGGGAATCTCTTAACATTAAAGATGCGGACAGAGTTAGTTTTATCATACCCGGCTACATTCAATACAAACTCTGCTGAAGGCTCTAATTATTTTTTGTTACCATTCTATAACCAGTACTTAGAAAATTCAAAAATAAGTCCAATCAGTTATGTGTTGGGATTAGCTCAAACTGCAGCTGTAGGATATATGGCTTATCTTCATATAAAGAAATATGGTTTTTGGAAATAACTCCCTGAAATTGTAAACATTCTCTTTTTCTAAACAGCACTGCAACAGTTCTATCAACCAAACATCCTCAGTTTAATCCATTTCCATAGAAGTTGGAAATATGGGAGAACATAATACTTTTAACTACGTCCCAATTTATAATTTCCCAATAAAATTAGGATACAAACAGCATGAAAAAAAGATTAACTGTTTTCATCGGATTATTATTTCTAATAATATTAGTCTTCGCCTTTCAATTCTCAATTTCTAAACCAACCATAACTACTCGTCTGAATACACAGATCTCTAAAATTGACACATCTGATTTAGATAGGGAAGAATTAAAAAAAGAAATGGGACAGCTTAAAAATGAGATTAAAGCGATTCAAAAGGAGAAAATAAAAATAAATTATGATAGCAATAAGTTTAAAGAAGAAATGAAAAAAATTGCCGTTGAAATGAAGAAGTTAAGGAAAGAAGATTTAAACCTCGAGTTTGACTTCAATTCGGAGGAATTTAAAAGTAATATGAAAGCTTTAACTCAGGAATTGAAAGATAAACAAATAGTATTAAAAGATTTTGATATTGATATGTGTGAAATTCATGAACAGATGAAAGAATTAGATAAAGAGTTGAAAGATATAAATATCAATTTGAAGGATATAGATATTAAGTTAGAAAAATTAGATGACTACATGAAAGAATTGAAAATTGAAATGAAAAATGATGGACTGATTGAAGATAAAAATGAAGACATAAGTTTAAAAATAAATAATAAAGAAATGATTTTAAATGGTGAGCACATTCCTGATGATCTTTTTCAAAAGTACATTGAATTATATAAAGATCATTTTGGAAAAGAACCAGATGATAATTTAAATATTCATATCCATTAATGTGTAGTATGTAATAGTGGTCCTTACTTAATGATATCTTATCATAAAGTTTTCCCCGATTACATAAAACAGAAGAGTCACGGTAAATAACATACAAGTAATTACTATTATTAAATTTGCAATTTTGGGTGTGATTGAAATTGTGCTGTGAATTTTTCCACTTTTTATAGACACATTAATAGATAGCAGAACCATAATATTTAGAAGAAATGCCAGAGCCAGTCCACCAAGAAATATAATTGGAGAAATGAAATTAAAAATTTTTAGTATATCCGTATTCAAGTAGAATACATCTAATGGCTCGGCAAGGAAGGAAATTCCAAATCCATATTTTAAAATATTTGCTGAAACAAAATACACCGCCGGCATCATAATAATTATCCCAATGAGTACAGATCGATTCGAGTCTAACCATGATGTGGATAAATTATATCCGAGAATTGATATCATACTACCTGTGTTAGGAATCAGGTCGGTTAATTCTCTTACATCAATATCAAAAGCTGATGCAAGTGATAAAAGAGATTCTTTTGAACACTTCCCACTTAACTCAACTCTTTGAACTGTTCTAAGACTTAATGAAGCAACAACTGCTAACTGTGATTGTGACCATGAACGTTCTAAGCGTAGTTCTTTTATTTTATTTGCGAGCAGCATACCATTCATTTTCAGTCTCCATTTGTATGTGAAACAATCGACAATTTAATAACTAAAACAATTACTTAAAACTTAGTTCTTGTGACAAATGTATGACAGTTTTGTGACTACGTGTATGTTCTTCTTCCGGTGAACGGGTTTTCATATTTAATCTCCCTAATCACTTATCTATTAAAAGTAACTTCCACAGTCGACAGATAAAGTATTCTCTGAGATTTTTTTCAATCTGAGAGTGGAAAGGGAGGAAAAGAAAAATATAGGGAGGTGTAAACCTCCCTGACCCTTTATGCGATTTCGCAACCTCCAATATGATGATGTGAGTCGTGCTTAGCTTCCTGTTCTCGTCCTATACAAAAAACATACCTTTTAAAAATAGCAAAGTCAATAATTGTTAGTTTGATTACTCTAAGGTATATAATGACCAGCAATTTATGCTTGTTTGAGGTGTCTTTCTTCCGAAGGTAAAAGAGACTTATTGATAGTGAGGGGTGGTAGTGCAAGATTTCATTTTTGGGGTTATATGGAATCCTGTTCAATTGTTTTAGCATCAACTAATGTAGATGTTTGAGGTTTTGCATGAGAGTTACAGAAAAGTAATTTTTATCTTTTGTTTTGGAAACCTTATGTGATTGTTTATACAATATAACACTACACCATGTTCCGTTTACAGCTACTTTAACAACGCCGGAATTCTTTGGTTGTTTTGCTGTTTCTTATGCTGTATCATATCTCTGAGCTAATAACCCATTGAAAGATCCTAAAAAGAGGATAAATACAGAATACCAGTAAATACGAAAAATTAAAACATGCTTAATTTCAGATTCTAATAAAATTTAATTTTGCGTTGTTTTATACTAATTTAACTTGGCAATAATAATTTTGTAGGTGAATAAAAAATTGGAGAGGTATCTAATATGAAGAAATTATCCCAGACTCAATTTATGATAATGAGTGCTGTTATTGGTATCATCCTTGTCGTATTGGTAATTGGACTGTCTGACCAGCATGAAATAAGCATAGATGAAATTCAGAGTGCAGAAAAAATAGTCAGGATTAAATTCAGTGAAGCTGAGCGCGACTCTATGGTTGATAATCTTATAGCAAATATAAGTAGCTATAGATCGATAAGGAATTTTGAACTGAAAAATTCTGTTGTTTCTTCGCTAATATTCAATCCATTACCAACCTCGTTCGAATTTAATAGTATTCAGGAACCACAAGTGTTCAGTGATTATTCCGGTACTAAATTACCTGAAAATATGGATGATCTTGCATACTATTCAATTGGACAATTAGCTGAACTATTACGCACACAACAAATATCATCGGTTGATTTGACGGTGTTTTTCTTATCAAGATTAGAAAAGTACGGGCCGGAACTTGAATGTGTAATAACTTTAACTAAAGAACGCGCTCTTATACAAGCTTCACTTGTAGATAAAGAAATCACAGAGGGAAATTATCGAGGATTATTACATGGAATTCCATTCGGAGTTAAAGATATATTTGCTACTAAGGACTATAAAACTACCTGGGGAGCAACTCCGTTCAAAGATCAAATGATTCCCGAAGATGCTGCTATAATTACAAAACTGGAAGAAGCCGGGGCTGTACTTCTTGTAAAACTAACTATGGGTGCATTAGCATGGGGAGATGTTTGGTATGGTGGAAAGACAAGGAATCCCTGGGATATTACAAAAGGATCTAGCGGTTCATCTGCAGGTTCCGCTTCAGCTGTATCAGCAGGGTTAATTCCCTTTGCAATTGGAACGGAAACCTGGGGATCGATTGTTTCGCCATCAACTGTTTGCGGTGTTACGGGATTGCGACCGACTTTCGGTAGAGTAAGTCGGACAGGAGCTATGGCATTAAGCTGGTCTATGGATAAAATCGGACCAATTTGCAGGAATGCTGAAGATCTTGCTATTGTATTTAATGAAATTTATGGACCGGATCATATAGATGAAACTGTGTTGGATGCACCTTTTAATTACACAAAAAATATCGAGCTTGGTACACTGAAAATTGGTTATTTAAAAAACGATTTTGATAAAGATTATGATTTTCATAAAAATGATTCTTTAACTCTTAATACACTAAAAAACCTTGGAGTTGAACTGATTCCCATTGAATTACCTGAATTTGATGTTAACGCACTATCAATTATACTTTCAGCAGAGGCAGCTGCCGCATTTGATGAGTTCACTAGAACAAACAAAGATAAGAAGCTTGTAAGGCAGGGAAAAAATGCGTGGCCAAATGAGTTCCGTTCTGCAAGATTTATTCCTGCTGTAGAATATATAAATGCAAATAGGATACGTTCTGCAATTATACAGGAAATGCAAGAAATAATGAATCGTGTGGATGTTTATCTTGCACCATCCTGGGAAGGAGATAATCTTCTTCTTACAAATTTAACTGGGCACCCTTGCGTTGTTTTGCCTAACGGATTTTCTGAGGATGGAACACCAACCAGCATTAGTTTTATTGGAAAATTATTTGATGAAGGAACTTTAATTGCTGTTGCAAAGGCATATCAGGATGCAACAAGTTTTCATTTAGAACATCCTGATTTGAACTATTAATGTATAATCTGACTGCAGAAATTTTTGTTGAATAATATTTCCCGGATTGAAAGATATTATTATAAATGATCAAATTGTAGGAATTTAACATTATATAATGTTGTTTATCCCTGAAAGACTCGACTTGTATTTGCGTATTTTTTATTCTAACTTTCTGCCATCCAACTGAGAAATTCAGATAATTATTACACTCCGCAGATCGCACATTATCTAAATTTTCAATCAATGGTAAGAAATCGGCTAAGGTTTTCTAGGAATGAAAGTAGCCGTTTTAAAATTAATCTATATATGTATTAGGAGAAAAAAATGAATATTTACGTGGGCAATCTCTCCAACGATGTTAGTGACGAGGATCTTAGCACTTTATTTAGTGAGTATGGCAAGGTTACTAGTGCTAAAGTAATCCGTGATATGTTTAGCCAGGATTCACGCGGTTTTGGATTTGTTGAAATGGCGTCTCAAACGGAAGGACAGAAAGCAATTGAGGGGTTGAATACTCATGAGCTTAAAGGAAAGAAAATAGTTGTCAACGAAGCTCGACCAAGAAGGGATTCCAGGGGTGGTCGCAGTGGTGGCGGAGGTAGAGATAGAGGAAGAAGCGGCGGCGGACAACGACGATATTAATACTACGTTAATTCTGAAAATACTATAGAATTAAAATACTGTTTTGGCATTGACGTTAGATTTGTACAAGTACAGAATAAATTAATTATATTCCACTTCTTTGATTATGCTTTGTTTTGATTTGTAGATCGGAACTTTAAATGAAAAGACAGTTCCTGATTCTTTATTGCTTTTAACATTAATATCAATATTGTGTACTTCTAAGATCATTTTTACAATTGCTAACCCAAGACCGAGTCCTTCGTTTTCAGTAGTAATTGTTCTTTCTGCTTTTTGATATCTATCAAATATATGTGGAAGCGCATCGGGGCTGATCCCGCGCCCATTATCTTTTATACTTACCAATATATCTTGTTTCTCAGGACTTAGACCGATTTCAATTTTCCCGCCCTCTTGAGTGAACTTTAATGCGTTATCCAATAGATTTTGAAGTACCTTTTCCATCATTCCGATATCGGCGTAGACCATTGGCAGATCATATGAAAAATCTAATTTTAGCTCAATATTTTTTTGTTGTGCCACTATTAAATTTTTCTGTTGTACATCCTGAACTAATTCAGCAATTGAGAAAGGTTCCGGATTTGGTTTGCTTTCTCTTGCTTCCAATTTTGACAGTTCAAATAATTCTTCCACTAAATTTTTTAATCTTTCAGTACTGCTAAATATCGTTTCCATATAATTTTTCCGCTCTTCCTCAGACAGAGTGTTGCTTTTTATGAGGATAGTTTCGATGTAACCCTGGATAGTTGATAGCGGTGTTCTCAAATCGTGAGATACATTTGCAACTAGTTCTCTTCTTAGATTATCCATAGTTTTCATTTCATCAATATTTTTGACTATGGTATCAGCCATTTCGTTAAATGAATCTCCAAACTCACTTATCTCACCCTTTCCTTTCAAGTTTACCCTTGCACTTAAATCACCTTCCTTAAATCGCCTAATCACAACCACAATTTTCCTGAGATTTCGTGTAATGAAAGCAAGAGCTATCAAACTAATAATGGCAGCCGCGATAAGAGTTATGCCCATGGAACGAACCCCTAATCGCAGCATATAACTTCCGAACACTAACTGTGTAGCATTTTCGTATTCCTCACCTTCAAGTATTACATAAATGTACCCTCTTAACACATAGTCTTCATAGACCTCAGATGCTGAAAATCCTTTCATTATTGAGGCATTTTTTGGATCAACCCCCATAATAAATGATCCATCTTTTACCTCAATAAATTTCTTTATTGGCTCTAAAGGCACATACTCAAGTTCAATAATTTCATTCGGGGCAAAGTAGGTTAATATTTTTCCTTCTGTATCAAGTAGATAAACCTCAATACTAGGATTTATTATCATAACATTATGAAATACATCTTTTAATACATCTTCGTTTGCTTTCCCATCAATGAAACATTTATTTTCTTGTGCAATATGAAGAGCAATTTCAGCATTTAATTTTTGGCTGGCTTCCTGAAAGTACATTTCAGCAGTATAAACAGAGATGTAGAGGTAAACTATCGAAAGGACCAATAGTGTAACTAAAAAGGTCGCACCGAGTTTCCAGAACAAGCTGTTGAAAAAACTATGTTTGTCTTTATGATTTCTCACTATTCTTCAATCTCGTTAAATCTGTAACCAACACCCCAGGAAGTTAAAATAAATTTGGGATTCGATAAATCGGATTCAATTTTTCTTCTCAGTCTATTGATATGAGAATTAACAGTATGTTCATAGCCGTTATACTGGTATCCCCATAAAATACTTAACAGCTGTTCTCTGGTATATGTTCGTCCAGGATGAGAAGCGAGTAAATGGAGTAAATCAAACTCTTTGGGTGTTAGTTCAACTCTATCACCATTCAGGATTACTTTTCGTTTTGAAACTTCTATTGTTAGCGAGCCAGTTATAATATCACTTTCGTTATCTATTTCTTTGTGGATGGCTTCAATCCTTCTGAAAATTGCCTTTACTCTCGCTATAAATTCTCTGATTCCAAAAGGTTTTGTTAGATAATCATCCGCACCAACTTCTAATCCGATTACTTTATCAATCTCTTCCGATTTTGATGTGAGCATTAATATTGGTGTATAGATGTCTTTTCGTCTTACCTCTTTGCAAATTTCCAGGCCATCTAATTTAGGCAGCATCAGATCAAGAACAATGAAATCATATTTCTCATTTAGTGCTTCTTTCAATCCGGAATTTCCATCCGCAACTTTGGATACATTGCACCCCATATCTTTTAGATGGATTTCGAGAAGATCAGCTATCGATTTATCGTCTTCAACTACTAATACGTTTTTCATCTGTTTAACATTTCTCTTTTTGGTCAGATGGAACTCGCATTTTAATCATTTTCATGTGTGTAAATGATTTTTCTTGCTCGTTTCATATTTTTAGGATCATATTTTCTTTACAAATATAAAATTAGATTATAACAAAATTATCACGGCATCAGCATAAATTTGTAAGAAATGCAATATTTCACAAACTGTCTCTCATTAAAAATAAAAACTATCTTTCATATTTTAGAATTGCGTTTTAGTATTTTGAGTAAAGTATAATATGGATCTGAAAAAAGTAATAATAATAGGTGGTGGGTTTGGAGGTCTAAGTGCTGCTAAGGAATTGGTAAAACACCAATTTGATATTACTTTAATCGATAAAACAAATCACCACTTATTTCAACCATTATTATATCAGGTTGCTACTGCAGCACTTTCTCCGGGTGATATTGCTAATCCTATTCGATCCGTTTTCAATAAGAAAAGCATAATAAATATTATCATGGCAGAGGTAACCTCCATTGACAGAGAACAAAGAACAGTAAAGTATAATAACTCAACATTATCATTTGATTACTTAATAATTGCCCCGGGCTCAAAGCATTCATATTTTGGTAAAGATAAGTGGGAACGCTTCGCTCCAGGTTTAAAGACTCTTAACGATGCATTGAAAATAAGGGAAAACATTTTGCATTCTCTAGAAACTGCTGAAAGAGTAAACGACCCTGCAGAAAGAGAAAAATATTTAAACTTTGTAATCGTGGGTGGGGGACCAACTGGCGTTGAACTTGCGGGAGCAATTGCAGAAACAGTAAACAAGAACCTGATGCGGGATTATAAAAATATTAATAGTAAGATGACGCAAGTATTTCTAATCGAAGCACTTCCAGTCCTGCTTCAATCATTTCCCGAGAAATTATCGAAGCAAGCCATCAAAGATTTAAATCATTTAGGTGTAAAAGTACTGGTTAATAAGCGTGTATCAGAAATAAACGAAGAGGGGGTTTGGCTCGGTGATGAACTTATCAGATCACAAAATATTATTTGGGCTGCCGGTAATCAGGCATCCCTGCTTCTATCAACACTTAAGATAGACTTAGATCGTTCCGGAAGAGCAGAAGTAAATGAAGATTTAAGTTTAAATGGTTCGCATAATATTTTTATTATTGGAGATGCTGCAGCGTATAAAGATGATCACGGAAAATTTTTACCAGCAATTGCACCTGTGGCTATGCAGCAGGGTAAATTTGTAGCCAAAAGTATTAACAAAGATCTTACAGGAAAAACAAGGGGTAAATTTATTTATCGCGACAGAGGCACAATGGCAACTATCGGAAAGGCAAAAGCAGTTGCTGTTATTAAAGGATTTAATCTGAGTGGATTATTCGCTTGGTTTACGTGGTGTATTGTTCACATTATGTATCTTATAAGCTACAGGAACCGAATAAGAGTGATGGTGGAATGGGCCTGGTATTATGTAACAAACAGACCGGGTATAAGATTGATTGTTAAAGAATCTAATAAGCATATCAATTCCGGGGTGAATTGATTCAACACTATTTAAAGAAAAGCCCCTAATAATAAAGGGCTTAACTTTGCTGTTAAATTCGACCAAATAAAATTTTTCATTAGGTTTTGCATATTATTTGAAGCAAGGGTTCTCTTGTACTGTTTCCAGATAATTTTTCGAACTTGTTGAAATAAAAAAATTCCAATCCGATTCGCAAATATCATAACAGTTTAAGGAAGATTTCAATAAATTGTGTTCTAATAAAATTTCAACATAACTATTGTTCTTTTTGAAGTTCCAGAACAGTTCTTTATTCAATCATTCTTCTTCAATATTTGTAAACCCACCAACAAAATGCTTGGCCTTTATACAATTCCAGGAAATTTTAGTAGTTCGAGAGAATTCGGTTACTAAGAATCTCCACTTTGTTTTACCAAATGAGATTGAAAATTCATCACCTGCATTAGTTACTTGATTATCAATCTTACCTCACCATTTATCTAGTTCAGAGGCAATCGCATTAAATGCATTTACTTCATTTGATTTTGCTTTGATGGAAATATCGTAGTTCATATCTTAATCTGGTATTAAATAATAACAGTCAACTTTTTATTTATTTACTAACTGGTTTCAAGCTTTCAACAACTTCTTTTAGTTTCTGTACAAAACGAAGATCCCAACCCTCGCTGTGTGATTTTTTAGTTTGTTCCTGGTTTGCAGCCATTTTATCCCAACCTGAGTGAACAAGTGAAAGTTCTGTCTTATTGCCTTTTTCAGCCAAATTGAATTCAACAAGAGTTTCAGCGTTGATAAAAGCAGTATCCCAGGTATAGGAAAGTTTCTTATTCTTAACAACCTCCTTTACGCTACATTTAAATACCCCGTCCCATTCTTTGGATGACTCCGCCTGAAAAGTAAAATTTTTTCCGGTCTTTGGTTCAAAATTGGTTGACATCATCATCCACTTCTGTATTTCCGTTGGATCGGTCAGTGCTTCCCACACTCTATTTACCGGTGCGTTAACTGTGAGTTTCTTTTCTATTGGACCCATTATTCTTCCTCCAGATAGTTTATTAATGAATTTAATTTAGTATCCCAAAATTTATCATAGAATTTTAACCAGTCGCGAACCTGTTTTAGTGGTTCAACATTTAGCTGGTAATATCTTTCCCTTCCTTTTTGTCTACTACTAACTAAGTTTGTATTTAATAATACTTTAAGATGTTTAGAAATTGCAGGTCTGCTGATCTTAAAATTTTCTGCTATTGAATTGACCGTCATTTTTTTATCAGTTAGCATTAATAATATTTCTCTTCGATTCTGATCTGCAAGAGCTGAAAAAACATCATCTATTCTATACGCCATTTTCTTCTACTTTGCTATCGTTTATATTTAGTAACCATTTGGTTACCAAATATATGTAACTAACTGGTTACTTGTCAAGTAAAAAAGTGAGAATCTCATGAAAAATATATTCGATTTTTAATTTCCAAGTAATTAATCTGTTTTATGCCTAGTTAATCCATTGCTTATAATGATTTAATTTGAATAATGAAACAGAATACAATTAATGATTCTTATAATTCACTAACCGGTTAAATGACTTTAATTAGCAATGTGACATCAATGATCACTTCGATTTAGCAGTTGGTTGTATATGTTCCTGTATGATTTTTGATGCAAAGCAATCACAGAAAACCTATGTCTGACTATTTTCACCCAAAATGAATTTTCACCATCGATTCAAACTATATTCCTTTTATCAATTATTTTATAGAACTATTTAATTTTAACGTTATTTAAAAGAAATGTAATTTATTACTTTTGTTTGCTGCCCACAAAATTATGAGCTTAAGAAAAACTCATTAAATCATAGAGAAATTAAAATGAAAAAATTATTCTTATCACTAGTATTAATCATCGGTATCAGCTTCAGCTATCAGTTAGTTCCACAAACAAGTTCTGAAGCTGATATTATATATAGAGTTGATGTTTCAAATTACCAGGATGATCTGTTTCATGTTAATGTATTTGTGAGTGGTCTGATACAGGAAAACAATATTTATAACTTTGCATCAACGGCACCCGGAACATATTCAATAATGGATTTTGGCAGATTCGTGAAATCATTTAAAGCTTATGATGGAGAAGGCAATGAATTATCAACCGAAAAAATTTCAACTAACAGTTGGGAAATCACCCATGCAGAAAAACTATCAAAATTAGTTTATGATGTCGAGGACACGTTTGATGCTGAGTATACGGAGCATAAAGTTTTACCAATGGGAGGAACAGGTATAGAAGACGATTTTATTGTAATTAACACATTTGGTGTGTTCGGATACTTTGAAGGGCTACAATCAAATCCATCTCGTGTTAAAGTTAAGTATAATCCTGATTGGACGGTAGGTACAGCACTTCTGCCGGATGAAGATGGATATTATGTGGCCGAAAATTTTGATCGTCTGGCAGATTCTCCCTTCTTAATAGGGGAGCTATCTTATGCAAGCACAAAAGTGAATGAAATGGAAGTTGGAGTTTATGTATATTGTACTGATTCAACGATTAACGCTGATTCTGTATTGGTTGCTGCCGATGAGATACTACAGGCAGCAGGTAAGTATATAGGCTATTCGCCTGTTTCACATTATGACTTTCTTTTTTGCTTTACTGGTATTGAAACATTTCAAAGAAATAATTTTAGTGCCGCCGGTGCATTGGAGCATTCATATAGTTCCTTGTATGTCCAGCCTGGAATGAGTGGGATAAGCCAGGAAGTTCGCAACGAGATGGCTCACGAGTTTTTGCATATACTTACTCCATTAAACCTTCATAGTAATGTAATTCAACCGTTCAACTTTGTTGTACCGACAGCCTCTGAACATATATGGCTTTATGAAGGAGTAACTGAATGGAGCTCAGATATTATGCAGATGCGGGCTGGATTGATTTCAATCGATGAATATCTCAGCATCATCTCAGAGAAGCTAACTTTTAATGATAGATTTGATCAAGACATAAGTTTAAGCGAGATGAGTTTAAATGCATATAATGCACACATGATAAATGAATTTCTCAACTTTTATAACCGGGGTGCTGTTACTGCAGCTATGTTGGATATAAGACTTCTTGAGCTATCCAATGGAACAACAGGACTTAGAGAAGTATTTTTGGAATTATTGCGCAGATATGGTAAAGACAAACCATTTCCGGAAGATGAATTTTTTGAAGTTTTTGTTGATATGACTTACCCGGAGATTGAGCAGTTTATCAATGATTATATTTTGGGTGCGGAACCATTACCATATGTAGAGTATATGGAAAAACTCGGCTTCAGATATGTTGGTGAAGTACCTTCGGAAGATATACGACCAACAATGGGTTTTGCTTTAGCTCGTAATGAAAATGGCGAACTTATGACATTGAATGTTTCTGATGGAGGAAAAAAGAACGGTTTAGTAGAAGGTGATGTTGTGTTAAAGGTTTTAGGTGAGGAATTTAATATGCAAACCGCAAGATCAATAATACACGAAGTTTGGGCAATGAATGTTGGCGATACTTGTAACATTGTGATTAAACGTGATGATGCAGAGATGGAATTAAATGTTATTCTCATGCAAAGAATGGATAGACATGTGTTTAAAGAGATGGAAAATCTTACAGAGGGACAGAAATTTTTAAGAGATGCCTGGTCAAGGAATTTATAAGTAGCAGTAACAATTTGAGTAGATAGAATTGAGTTATCCTGAGCTTGTCAAAGGATGACCGAAAATGAAATTTAAGCAGTCACTTTCAACGTATCCAATATGACTATTGTTTCTAAAACCCATCCTCAGTTATCTCTCTCTCTACAACTTTACCGTATTTTTTTACAACATCTCTAATCTCATCAGCTTTACCAATAAGTGTGAATTGCAAATTATCATCTGGGAAGTATTTTTTTATTAATTGATTGGCTCGTTCAACATTTAATGCATCAACCTGGTTTTCAAAATCGTTGATGTATGAATCAGTTAAACCATAAATGTACATAATGCACAGAAAATTAGCCAAAGCATTTGCTGTCTCATATTCCGGCGGGAATTGTCCTTTCACATAATTTTTTGCCGACGTAAGTGTTTTTTCATCAATTCCGATTTCAAAAAGCCGGTTATAAGTTTTTATAGCCAGGTCGATTGCAGCCTCTGTGTTATTTGTAGCAGTAAAGCTGTACATATAAAATGTGCCAGACTGCTTATAAGATCTGAAGCTACTACTTGCATGGTAAGTTAATCCCGCATTAACTCTCAACTCATCATTTAACAGTGAAGTAAATCTTCCGCCAAGAATTGTGTTAATTACATCAATCTGTATTTGATCTTTATTGCTCATCTTGATTCCATATCCACCGATTAGAAAAGTAGTTTCGGTAGCATTATCCTTATCAATCAGGTAAACGGTGGATTCAGAAAAGGGCACTTCATTATAAAATGAATCACTGGTTGAAGTTATTGGATTACTTTTCCAGTCTTCAAACAGATTTGATACCGTAGCTTTCATAGTCTTAGAATCAAAATCACCAACAACAGAAATGGCTGTGGATGAGGGGTGATAATTTAAACTATAAAATTCTTCTATAGTATTCTTGGTTAACTTCTCTATACCGGCTTTTGTACCATTAACCGCATTACCGTATGGTGCATTGCCGAAAATAAGTTTGTTATAATAACTACCTATCACTGCGCGAGGACTTTCTTTTGCCTGATCTAACTCTGACAGCCAGCGTTGCTGCCGTTTTTGATGCCGGAGCTGTAAGAGACGGTGAGCATTCGGGTATAGCTTCATTCACTGCTGAAGCATTAAGGTTTGGAACTTCAAGTTGAAGTTCCAAACCTTAATGCTTCAGCAGTGAATGAAGCTATACCCGAATGCTCACCGTCTCTTACAGCTCCGGCATCAAAAACGGCAGTTATAGAAATCAAAGGCACATCGTGTTTTTCCATCAAGTAAATTGATAAACCGTTTTTAAGTTCAAACTTTTCATATTGTGGAAGTTTAAACTGCGCGTACGATGAAAAGCAAAAAACTGTTGTTATTAAAAGGATAATTTTAAGAATTAAACTAAGTTTTGTTTTCATTGAGCTACCTCTTCGGTCTGCAGTACACCCACAGTTCGATTAGAGCTGGTAAAGTATTTAGCCGTAACATTTTGAATGTCCTCTGTTGTTATTTTGTTATACTCATCAGGAGCAGTAAATAATTTCTTATAATCACCAAAGAACAAATCATATGTCCCAATAGTATTTGCCATTCCATTTATTGTTTCTGTGGTTCTGTAAAATTCCATTAGTTTTTGGTTCTTCACTTTTTGAAGTTCATTTTCACTGATACCCTTGTTTACAATACTATCAATTTCAGTAAGTATTGCCTCCTCAAGCTGTGCGGCAGTCACATTATCATTACATATTCCATAAAAGTAGAACAATGTTGGATCAAACGCATCCTCATAATCTGTCCCAATATCTATTGCAAGCTGTTTCTGATCAATAATTGAACTGTACAATCTTGATGATCTTCCCTGTGAAAGGATTGAATTTAAAAGATCCAGAGCGTAGTATTCTTCAGTCCCTGTTTGTGGTACGTGATACGAGATCATTACATAAGGATTTGGAACCTCACGTTTTACAAAAACTCTTTTCTCGCCAAGTTGTTCCGGTTCCACTGTGTGAATTTTTCTCGGCGGTGGTCCTTGCGGGATTGGCTCAAAATATTTTTCAGCAAGATCTTTTATATCCTGAATCTTCACATCGCCGGCAATTACCACAACACAGTTATTTGGCGCATAGTAAGTATGAAAATAGTTTTCAAGATCCTCCTTGGTCCAGTTCTTAATATCTGATTCATAACCGATAACCGGCCACATGTAAGGATGAGCAAAAAATGCAACATCCTGAACCTGATCCCAAAGTTGTTCCAAAGGATTATTTTCCAATCCGGTACTTCTTTCTGATAGGATAACACCTCTTTCACTCTCAATCATTTTCGGATCGAAGTTTAGGTTGGCAATTCGGTCTGCCTCAAGATTAAAAATAACTTCCGTTGCGCTTGACGGAAACCAATTTGTATAAGCCGTTATATTTTGCGATGTGTATGCATTGTTAGCACCACCGTTTGCCTCCATTACATGATCAAATTCTTTGGGGGCATATTTCTTGGCACCGTTAAACATCATATGTTCAAAGAAGTGTGAAATACCTGTTATTCCCGGATATTCGTTCCTTGAACCGACTTTGTAGAATAGATACATATTTGCATTTGGTATGGAATTATCCTCAAGCAGCATTATTTTCATTCCATTGTTTAGAGTGAATGTTTGCACATCATCTGCCGATACCTGTGCAATTGTGGTAACAGTAGAGATGATGAATATAAAAAGATATTTCATATTGTTATACTGTAAAATTATTAATGAGTAATCCTAAAATAGCAAAAGTGAAAGGGATATACATCTATCATGGAATTGGAGAAAATTTTCTAAAGATTTTTCTATATTATTTGATGAATAGTATTTGTGTATTTTCCATATAAAACTAATTTTATGAGAAACACTCAGGAAAAAAGTAATGAGCAATAATTCACAACAAAAGAAAGCAGAACAATTTTTAACACTCCACAAAGGCGAAAAGCTACTTGTACTACCGAATATATGGAATCCAATAACAGCAAGAATATTAGAAGCAAAAGGATTCCCGGCTGTGGCTACGGCCAGTGCAGCTATCTCATCTTCTTTGGGTTATCGGGATGGAGAAAAGATAAAACTTTCTACACATCTTGATATAATTGAACGTATAGTTAAAAGCGTTAACATACCGGTTACTGCTGATATAGAATCCGGATATGCTTCGGATATCCCGGAGTTGAAAGAATCAATAAATCAGGTTATTGATACAGGCGTTGCAGGGATAAACATCGAAGATAGCATAGGTAAAGAAGGCGAGATAAGAGATATTAATGAACAATGTGAACGTATCAAGACTGCAAGAGAAATTTCCATGAAAAAAGGATTACATCTCGTAATTAATGCGAGAACTGATTGTTTCCTATCGAAGACAAGAAAACCAATATTAGAAGTGACTCAGAACGTAATTAATAGAGCCGATGCATACATTAAAGCCGGAGCAGATTGTGTTTATCCTGTTGGAGTGCTGAATCTGGAAATAATCAAAACTTTGCGCAAAGCAATCAGCTCCCCCATAAATATTTTAGGTTCTCACAGAACAATACCATTAAAGACTATGCAGGAGATAGGAATAAACCGGGTAACATTTGGACCATTTCTATTCAGATCAGCTCTGAAAAAATTTGTAAACATAGCCGAAGAGTTGGGTAAAATGGGAGAATATGAATGCTTCAGTGACGACACATATTCTTTTGATGACATGCTTAAGTTTTTGAGAGAAGAAAAGGAATAATTAATCGATAACTATATTTTATTTAAAGGAGATCTAAAGTGGATAAGGTAAATATTGATCAGAAGCTTTCACTTTTTAGTGAGTATTGGGATCCTAAAATTGTCGGTGAGCTGAACGGACAATATGTCAAACTTGTAAAATTAAAAGGTGAGTTTGTATGGCACAAGCACGATAATGAAGATGAGATGTTTTATGTATTGAAGGGAAAGTTTAATATGGAGTACAGGGATAAAACAGTTGAAATAGGAAAAAATGAATTCGTAATTGTACCAAAGGGTGTAGAACATAGACCTGTAGCGAAAGAAGAAGCTTCCGTTATGTTGTTTGAACCAAAATCAATTCTCAACACCGGTGATAAACAGAATGAGTTTACAAAAGTGAACCTGCAGGAAATTTAATTTGTAATCCTGAAAAAACTAAAAGATTAGTAAGATAATTTTAATACTTGATACTAATTCTTTTTCAGAAAGTATAATTTGTAACTACAGAATTATTACTAATTCTAACTCATAATCTCCTATTATTTATTTTGACTTTAAATATTAATAGTAATTTGTAACTGTATAATTTCTAAGAGTTTTAACTATTAAATTTTATAGGGTGAGAAATGAATAAAAAATCATATATCATCTTTGCGCTTCTAATTCTTCTTACCGCGTGCTCACATACTAATAAGTTAGGTGAATACGAACTCCGGAGTAAAAATTATGCTTTCCGAAACACTCTCTCTTCGAATGCTCAGCAGATGACAATTAATATAAACACGTCTACTAAAGACACAACAGATATTGCTGAGACAATAACGAGTATTTTTACCGATGTTGTTTCGGAATCGAAAAAGAATGAATTAATCGAAGCTGTGGACACTCAAAATTTGATTGATAATATATCATATGGTATGTATGATGCATTGGAGACATATCTTAATGCTAACATTATTCAGGAAGAAGAAGGGAATGTTGATTTTTTAGTTGAAAACAATCTGAATAAATGCAACTTAAACATTAGTCAGAGTGCGGTTAATATTTATGTTTCATCATTCACAAGAATAATTGATCTGGCAACAGCTACAGTGATTTGGGATAACACAGAAAGCAAATCAGTTCCAATGAGTACAATCATATCGACTGACAAAAAGCATTTTAATTCACAAAGCGAGGAATATATTTTCATTCTTCAAAAGCTTTTCTCGTTATCAAAAGAAGAACTTAATCAAAAAATTGGTCTTGCAGGAGATTATGTTGGCAGAGGAATGGGAGAAACTTTAAGGCAGGATATTGCTGAATCAAATCGCAAAGAGTAAAGTATTGACCGAAAACCATTCTTGATAATCATTTTGACTTCGCCAAGTCTTATAATGCGAATAAACTAATCATTAGTACTCAAATCTGAACGAACCGGAAAAATAGTATAATTGTAAGTGATCAGTTATATAATTATTGGAATTACTTATTCTTTTGCTGCTGCAATGCAGCCAGGTCCGTTCCAGGCGTTTATAATTTCCCAATCAATAAAAAATGGCTGGAAACATACACTGCCTGCTGCCTTTGCTCCCATTATTAGTGATGTTCCGGTTATCATTATTGTTCTATTACTACTTAGCGCAGTTCCCACCTGGTTGATATATCTTTTACAGATTGCCGGGGGACTGGTTCTTCTTTATCTGGCCTACAGCTCTTTTATTACCTTTTTAAAGTATGATCTGGAAAGAAAAGTTAAAGAAAGTCAATCGGGAAGTTCTTTAGGCAAGGCGGTGCTTGTTAATTTTCTAAATCCCGGTGCATGGCTTGGCTGGAGTTTGATATTGGGACCTATCTTTATAAAATCATATTCGCAATCATCCGCCTACAGCATTGCATTCTTAATTAGTTTTTACTCTACTATGGTTTTAAGCCAGATAGGAATAATTATTTTATTCGGACTTGCCAAAAACCTTGGTCGTAAGGTTACCAGAATTACTTTAGGTATTTCTGCAATTGCATTAGCCTGTTTTGGGATTTACCAATTGTGGCAAGGTGTATTATCATTTCTACAAACAATTTAAAAGAAATTGTTATAGAGATTATAAACGTTTAATCTGTGAGAGCATACAATTTATTTCTGCTTTTCAATTGCATCATTCAAAAACTTATCAAATGGCTGGAGTGCTTTAAACACTTTTGTCGCATGATGCAAATAATTATCTGCTAAAACCGTTTCATTTTTTACATTATGAACAGCAAGATAACTCTTAAATTTTAGTAGCTCAATTTCAGGGTGATCTTTCGGATAATCCCTTGGAGCCGTTTTTAATTTCTCTCCTTCTAATTCACCAAAATAGGTTTTAAAAGATTTACTGTTTAGGATCTTTTTGAATTCCTTGCTGCTCCTGTTTATAGCATACCTGATCGCATTCAACCAGGGTGCTGGTGGAAGATATGCTCCCCCCGCTAAAAAACTCTTACCTGGTTCTAAGTGAATATAATAACCTGCTCTATCATGCAGTTGGGCAGAGTGAGGTGACAAATGAGCACCAAGATTAATCTTGTAGGGAGTTTTATCCTTTCCAAATCGTGTGTCTCTGTAAATCCTAAAAATACTTTTTCTCGGATTTAATCCGCCAATTGGAGGATCAAATTTTGAGATATTACCTATTAGGTTTGCAATGAACTCTTCAAAATTTGCACGAGCCTCTTCGTAAACAGGTTTGTTATCATTAAACCACTCACGGTTGTTGTTTTTCTTTAAGTCGGATAAAAACTTAAATGTACTTTTATTGATTTTTGACATTGGATTATCCTAATTAATTTTTTGAATTGCCACGACCTTCAGGTCGTGGACTACATTAACAAACCGAATATTGGCTTTAGCAAAAAATGCTGGATAAATAGTGGCTAAAGCCTTATTTCTCTTTAGCTTAAAAGTTACCCGACTTAAAAATCGGGGAACTTAAGAGTATGGTTTTTACTTCATCGAGTGAAGCGAAACCTTATTTCCTTCAGTATCGGAAAACTGTGCGATAAATCCGTTCTCACCAATAGATGTTTTGGATAATAAAACCTTACCGCCGGCTTTTTCAATCCTGCCCAATGGAACATTTAAATCATCACCCCCATTTAAATAAACCATTGTTCCTTTTGTAGCAGGTTCATAACCCTCGCCTGCAACAATTGCCCCACCGACTGCATCGGGTGCTGTTCCCGGCAGGAATCCCATCTTTAATCCGGTTGGACTATCCATTTTCTGAATATCTCCATCAAGAATTTTTGAGTAAAACTTACAGGCTCTTTCAAAATTCTTTGCCGGTATTTCAAACCAATTAACTACGTTTGCCATAACTTTAGCCTCTCTTGTTATTTATTGATGATTAATTTCTTACGGGACTAATGTAGAAAGTGCAATCAAAAATGTAAAGTTCAAAAAGTATAGAAACGTAAAGGTTTATTTGTGTTATTATTTAATTTTATGTAAATAATTGAAATATTATTATAATATTCTTTTCGTAAAACGTAAACTCCTATGAGAAAAAAAGGCAATATATATGATTTAATAAAGTCTCTGAGCAAGTCGGAAAAAAGATATTTCAAAACAAGTTTTGGTCAGAAGGCAGTAAACAAAAACTATATAAAGCTGTTTGATGTAATTGATAAACAAACTGAATACGATGAGAATGAAATAAGAAAAATATTTAAAAATGAAAAATTTGTTAAACAGCTTCATGTAACAAAGATTTATCTAACGGATCTTATTCTGAAAAGTTTAAGGAGTTATCATTCAAACAAATCGGTTAGCTCCAAACTGATTAATCTATTAAATGATATTGAAATACTTTATGAGAAAGAATTTTATGACCTTGCTTTCTACAGAATAAAGAAAGCAGAATCACTTGCACTCAATTATGAAAAACATCCTTACCTTTTGGAAATACTATCATGGGAAAGAAAACTATATAGAACGAAAGGTGAATTTTTAGAACGAGAACAAAATGATTTGCTAAAACGAGAAAGCAAAACAATTAGAAAAATTGATGTGCTGAACAATTACTGGGAACTAGTCTCGAAAATTTATGATTATCAAAGCAATAATAAACTGTTTAAGAACAACTCACTATTAAAGAGCAAGACGGCAGCAAGCACTCTTCAATCAAAGGTTTTATACTACCATATACTATACACAACTAATTTGATGGGGAATAAACCCCAAACTGCACTCGATTCAATTTCAGAACTAATCGATCTTCTTGAGAAGCATCCTTATAGGATTACTGACGATCCCGGCCCATATGCCACTGCACTCAGCAATAAAATAAGTTTTATGCTGTTTAATAAAGAATGGGAAAAAATACCGGAACTAATAAAAAAAGTTAGAGGTATTCCTTCAAAATATAACCTTAATTCCAAAAGCAAATTTACTGTAAGACTGTGGGTAAGATTGTTTAACATTGAGCTGGAGATGTACAGGGATAAAAAGGAAATTGAACGTGGAATAGTGCTTATAAAAGAAATACAGGAATATCTTGAAAAGCATAAAAAAGCGTTATCGGATGAATACCTACTCTTATTTAATTACCAGTTTGCATATATATTTTTCCTGAAGAAAGATTATTCAAAATCTCTTTTCTGGTTAAACGAAATTATGAACAGAAACTTTGGAATTTTACATGAAGATGTTCAAAGCTATGCAAGGATACTGGGATTAATCATACATTTTGAACTCAATAATATTATAGTTTTAAGATATGCAGTTACAAGCTGTAGGAGGTTTTTGAAGAAGAAGAAGAACCTGCAGGAATTTGAATCTATGTTGCTCAGCTTTTTCTCCCGATTAAGCTTAGCAGGCAAAGATGAATATCAGGAACTATTTGAAAATTTTTATAATAATCTTTTTGGTGGTGAAGAGACAAAAGTAAGTGATAATGTGCTCGATTATATTGATTTTAAAAGTTGGCTTGAAAGAAATATTAGAAGTAAATGATATTTTAGTCCTTGATGTACTAAATTTATAAGTATGATTTAATTTGTATCTGCAATAACAATTTCAGGTTCCTAATATGTGTTCGTCAATGCAGGTACTAAAACATTAATTGTATGGGAGAAAAATGATTGACTTAAAAGAAAAAAATGAAGAAACGCCGCTATGTCCTCACTGTAGTGAGAAAATAACTCAAATATGGTTTAGAGAACTTCGTTCTCTGTTTGGCAAACGTTATATTTACTTTTGTCAGTATTGCAAAAAGGTGCTTGGAATGAGTCATCGTAAAGGCTTTTTTATGGGGTAATGTGATTCACAAAATTGTACATAAGATTATTTAAAATGCTTAAACATCTGTATCTTCTTTCAATTTCCATTACCGTTTTGTATTCTTGTACACCTATGAACAACCAGCATAATATTTTGTCTCCGAATAATAAGATAGAAGTTAATCTTTTGCTTGATAACGGTGGACAAATGAAATACATGATTGATTTTGGTGGAGTGCGGGTAATCGATACCTCATTATTTAGTTTTGAATTTAAAGATGATATTCCTTTCGGTAAAAACTTAGAAATTGTAAACGCAACTCTTTCCACATGTGATGAAACATGGGAAACCGTTTGGGGAGAGCAGAGAATAATTAGAAATAATTACAATGAATTGAAAGTAGAACTAAAGGAAAAAATTGAACCCGGGAGAAAATGTTTTGTACTTTTCAGAGTTTTTAACGATGGTGTTTGTTTCAGGATCGGATTTCCTGATCAGGAAAATCTGAAAGATGTTGTGATCGTTGATGAAAATACTGAATTCAACTTAACCGGCAATCACACTTGCTGGTGGATTCCCGGCGACTGGGATATTTATGAACATCTCTTCAATACAACCCGTTTTAGAGATATTGATGCAATCTCGAAGCGAAATCATCCAAATCTTGCTCAAACTTATATTCCCGAAAACGCAGTTAACACTCCTGTTACTATGAAAACGGATGACGATGTTTATATCAGTATCCTGGAAGCAAACCTTACAAACTATTCCGATATGACTTTGAAGGTTGATAAAGAAAATCTTCTATTTCAAAGTGAATTAGTTGGAAATGATTCAGGGATAAAAGTGAAAACTAAAACCCCATTCGTTACTCCGTGGAGAATAATTTTAATCGGAGATAATGCCGGCGACCTTGTCCAATCAAGAACAATATTAAATCTTAATGAGCCAAATGTGCTAGATGATATCTCCTGGATAAAACCCACTAAATATATGGGAATCTGGTGGGAGATGCATCTTGGAAAAAACACCTGGGATATGACAAGCGGAAGGCACGGGGCAACCACAGAAAATGCAAAACAGCATATCGATTTTGCCTCGAAGAATGGTATTGGTGCTTTATTAATTGAAGGCTGGAATACAGGATGGGAACACTGGATTGGTTTTGATGATCGTGAAGGGATTTTTGATTTTGTTACTCCTTATCCTGATTATGATTTAAAGGAAGTTGTTCGATATGCAAAAGAAAAAAATGTTAAAATAATCATGCATCACGAAACGTCCGCAGCAATCAGAACTTATGAAAAACAGTTAGATACCGCATTTGCTCTCTGCAAGAGTTTGGGAATTCATGCTGTTAAAACCGGATATGTGGGGAAAATAATTCCAAAGGGGGAATATCATCATGGTCAGTGGATGGTGAATCATTACAGGAAAGTGATGGCGACGGCAGCCAAATATGAAGTGATGGTTGATGTTCACGAACCGATTAAGCAAACAGGATTAAGAAGAACATATCCAAACTTAATGAGTGGAGAAGGATTGCGCGGACAGGAGTTTAATGCGTGGTCCACTGATGGGGGAAATCCACCGGAACATTTAACGATTGTTCCTTTTACCAGAATGTTGGCAGGTCCAATAGATTACACACCCGGAATATTTGATATAAAATTTGATAAGTATAAACCTGATAACCAGGTAAACACAACACTTACTCATCAACTTGCATTATATGTTGTTATATACAGCCCGGTGCAAATGGTTCCCGATCTCCCTGAAAATTATGACGGGCACCCTGCATTTCAATTTATCAAAGATATTGGCGTTGATTGGGATACATCCAATTTTCTAAACGGGGAGATTGGTGAGTTTATTACAATGGCAAGAAAAGAACGCAATACGGGTAATTGGTTCCTCGGAAGCATTACGGATGAAAATGAGAGAATGATAGATATTTCATTAAACTTTTTAGAAGAGGGAAAAGAATATACTGCAACAATTTACTCTGATGATGAAAATTCTCATTGGGATGATAATCCAACTGCGTATAAGATTCAAAATAAATCTGTCACTAGTAAGGATTCTTTAAAGTTGGAACTCGCACCGGGAGGGGGAACTGCTATCAGTTTTTTCCCTATAACCAATAAAAAATGATAGCAACTGGTAAGCAAAAATATGGCAGTGTCTCTAAAAAGCGAGTGTTTTAGCTAGCCTGAATTAGTTAATTTCTTGAGGGACAAGTGAGTATATGAAGACTATATCAAAAGAACTATAGAACGAAATACATTAAAAAATGATTTAAATTTTGATACTTCTTTACAGGACCTTTTTTTATATGAGGATACTAAACTGAAAATCATTTTAGATTTTAAATCTAAAGAGTAGATCATAGTTTCTTAATTCATAGAGGCAATAAGAATTTCAAAAATACTTTTTGTTAACAGGTCCCTTCTGAATAACATCCGGGTTCAACTGGAAACATTCCATTTTGTTGTTTTAGCTTATATAAATGTTTTATCTTTCCGCCTGATGTTCTCAAACGAGCCTTTAAATCCCCTGCAGATAAAAATTGTAGGATTATATCCATAAGGCAGAGAATATTCTGGTTTATAATAACCCGCAACTTCAACCGTTTCAAAATAATCGAGGTACTCTTTTATATTTCCACTCATGAATATCATAGTAGTTGGTTCCCGCTTCTCATTCCACCAATACCAAAAATTGTTTTGCGGGCTTATCGCACCAGGTAGTTCATATCGGTCACTGTAATATTCAATAGCACCTGCTTCACCATAGCTGTTACAATAAACCAGTGTACTTTTCCTTTCCTCCTCCGGAACAGAAAGATAAACCTCTGAAACTTTTTCTGCCACACTTTTCCACCCTATCATCCTGGCACAGTATCGAGAAAGTCCTTCGATTCCGTTTTTATCATTTACAGAAGATTTTATGTGTAGTAATGATTGATAATCAACAAGGTTATTAATTGGAAGAAAAGGGTGCGTCAGCGGTGCGAGAATTATTCCAAGCACAACAACCGGTACAACCAGGGCGTATTTCAATCTGCTGTGCCTTGCATTCCATTTCACAATCATCAGAGATCCGCTGGCAAAAAGAATCTGAAATGACGGGGCAACATACTCAATCCTGCTGTGCCAGTTAAAGAAGATAGCCGCAAAAGTTACAAGCCATATATAACCAAATGCACGGTATTTCCGCATTTTCCAGTTGAACATAATAAATAATATACCCGGACCCCATATTAAAACCGAAACCGGGTTAAGAATTATAATCAGATCAATAATTGATGAAGCAGCAGCCATACCTCCTGACTTCCCTGAGGCTACATCTCTAATAAACTGAATATGCACAAAATCGTTAGTGAAATTCCAGATTATATAAGGTAAGAATAGCAATGTGGCAATACCCAAGGCAATGTAAGGATTTTTTGTTTTGAGGTCTTCCCTTGCCGGGCTAAGAATAGTCCCTATTAATAAACCTGCAACCAACCAAACTACGCTTGTACTATTCAACAACCCAAGACCTATCACTATCCCTAGAGTATACCAGAGTTTGGTCTTTCCCGACTGAATAATCAGTAAATAGATATAAGCAGTTAATATCCAGAAAAAGAAGTCGAATACATTCAACGAATAGATGCTGCTTGCACCAAGGAAAACAGGAGAGAGCATAAAAGTTATCATGGCGATCAAAACAGAATTTTTTCTGCCACCTAATTTTGCTGTAAAAAGTCCAATCATTACAACGGTTGCTGAACTAATAATCGCCGGTAAAAGTCGGAGAACAAAAATTGAATCGCCAGATACGAATTTCCATACACCGAGAATCCATACCGAAAGGGGCGGAAAGTCCACATAACCGAAATCCAACCGGTTTGCACAAGCTAAGTAATAAAGCTCATCAGCAGACAGATCATATTTTATGAAAGAAGCTGATATTATATATATTAACAGATTTAGTAGAGATAATATTAAGACAATATTAAATAGTTCCTCGTTTCTGTTTTGCGTATTTATCTGATTTGTATTATTGGTGTTCCGCCTCTTCTTTTTTTGAGGATTATTAGGGGTGATTTTGAAGGGATTCTTTTTGAGGGCTAAAGTTTGTTCGAGATTCATTATTCAATTAACAATTTCAGAGATAACTCGATTAAAAGTATGAAATTAGTAATGTCCTTTTCAGTAAAAAAACATATCAAAAGACAATAATCATGCCGGGGGATAAAATGCTTAAATAGATTTCTTTTGGCTCTTTTTAATATCCCTCAGACGATAATTTTTGAACCAAAGACGCTAAAAATTGTTAGAATTTTTTCTTCATTACTTTATTTTTTTCAAGGTGGTTTCTTTTATTATAATTGTCCAGTGGCCTTCTGAACGGTTTTGTTTATTGGTATGAAATTTAATTGGATAGTTTTTTTCCCCATCCTTTTGAATGTCTTAAGTGTTTTTGTGATTCAAACTTACTTTGTTTTATAACTTCGTTAACATCATCTATTTCTAAGAATGGTCCGAAGCTGGTAAAGTTACCACCATTTGGTATTACAAGATTGCCATTTGGGAAAATCATAAGGTACAGCTTGTCAAGTGTTTTATGATCCAGGAAGTTTACTTTAATACTTTTCCTACCTGATAGTTTTCTTTTAAGAACACCAAAGGCTCTGTTGTTAACAACAAGTTCTTTCCAATCTACCTCGTTGTAAGAGCGGGGAAAGGTTTGAAACATATTATAAAATACTTGTGCATTTGTTTTCGCTTTATAATTCTCTGCAAGACTTAATATGTTAGGAACATCTTTTATGTTATGCTTTGTAACAGGTGTGCAGACTTTAACATCAACTTGCGGATATTTCTTCAATAGCTCCAATGCGTTAAGCACTGCTTTCAAGTGGCCTTCTTCCTTTGTTTTAGAGCTTATCTCCTCAGTTGAACCATCAATTGGTAAGGAAATCAAATCAATGTATGTAGCATTCCATCTGAGAAATGCCGGTGTTAATTCATCACCGGTTGTTGATAATGCGACTTCCAATCCTATATCTTTCGCATATCTAATAAGCTTGCCAATATCTTTTCTTGTTAACGGATCGCCGCCAGTAAAAACAATTCGTTTTGCCTGGGGACCCCAGCAATAGGGGCATTCCTGGCTGCATTCGCAGGTAACATGAAAATCGATTGTGGAGAAAAGCTTTTGCTTCGACATTACAAGATTTTTTCGATTGACTTTGTTCTAAGTTAATTATAATTAGTAATTGAAGCCATTTGTTTGCAAAATTTAATTTTTTATATTATTTCACAAAAGGTTGTGACTGAAACCACATGATTTTATTTGTTACAACACACAAATTATTTTATATTGTATTTAATAAAAAAATAATTTTAGTAATGGAGGTTAAATATGTCTGATAAAAAAGTAATTGCCATAACAGGTGCTACAGGGGCACAAGGTGGAGGATTAGCTCGTGCTATCTTAAATGATAAATCCTCAGAATTCGCAGTCCGTGCTTTAACCAGAAAAGTAGATTCTGATAAAGCCAAAGCGCTTGCAAAATTAGGGGCGGAAGTAGTCTCTGCTGATCTTGATGATTATGAAAGTGTGAAGAAAGCATTTACAGGTGCTTATGGTGTTTTTGGAGTAACTAATTTCTGGGAGCACTTTTCGCCTGAAAAAGAAATGGCACAAGCAGCTAATATAGCTAAAGCGGCTAAGACAGCTAATGTAAAACACGTTATATGGTCTTCACTGGATGATACACGAAAATGGATACCGCTAAGTGATAATCGTATGCCGACACTTCAAGAGAAATACAAAGTCCCGCATTTTGATTCAAAGGGCGAATCAAATAAATATTTTATTGATTCCGGTGTACCTACAACTATTTTGAATACGGTATTTTATTGGGAAAATTTTATTTACTTCGGGCAAGGACCGAAAAGAGGACAAGATGGTAAACTTGCACTCTCATTACCCTTATCAGATAAAAAAATGCCGTCTATTGCTTCCGAGGATATTGGAAAATGTGCATATGGTATTTTCAAAAGTGGGGATAAATATAAGGGTAAAACCATAGGTATTGCCGGAGAGCATCTGTCGGGTAAACAATTTGCCGAAGGATTTTCGAAAGCAATTGGAGAGCATGTTGTTTACAATAGTATAACAGCTGATGTTTACAGGAGTTTTGGTTTTCCAGGGGCAGATGATATGGGCAATATGTATCAGTTCAAAGCAGATTTTGAAGAGGACTACTGTAAATCACGAAGTGTTGAACTCGCAAGAACTCTAAATCCTTCTTTACTCTCTTTTGAAAATTGGCTTAAGGAAAATAAAAGTAAAATTCCCTTGGAATAACCACCCGTTTAGCACGGTAACTGTAATAATTCAAGTGTTGCCGTGCTTTCGTTGAGTCATCGATATAATAAATAATAAAGTAATTATTAAAGAATTATTTTCAACCCTTGTGTTATATCCTCTTAATTTTGACGATGCCGGTCCCTGAACCACATTTCCATTTAAATCAAATCTTGAATTGTGACAGGGGCAGACAAAAACATTACTGCCTGCATCATACGCAGAGACTATACAATTCTCATGTGTACAAATTCCCGATATGGCTTTATAGGTATCATCAGAATTATGTTCAACAAGTATTGCTCTATTACCATTATTATATTTTACAAGAGCCCGTGTATTTTTATTTGCAATAGGAGATGAAGATCCAAGGCTGATACTAATTTCGTTATTTACTACAGTACCCTGAATTGTACCTAAGGGAGTGGAATTACCGGGATCTGTAGGATTGTTAGTACAACTGGTAATAATTGTATTGATAATTCCTGAAGATGATATTACAGCAATTGCACTTGCTGATTTAACAAAGAATTCTCTGCGTGATACCTTCATTTTTTAGCTGATATTGTGAGCGAATATTAATTAGAAAATCAACATTTAACTTGTTGAAAATAAAGAAACATTTGCTTCATAAAACACAGTGAAATAAATGCGGTCATAAAAAACGGGTCTACATTTTTAAGAATCAACATTTTTGCTTTGTATTCTAAGAGTTGATGCTTTTCCATATTTGAATTATGTTGCAATTATCTGAGTGAAGATATGAACATGTATAAACAGAGTCCACTTTATTTTGAACGATTATCGAATAACTTTGGATGAGGCTTATCAAATTAAAGCGGAGCAAGTTCGCATGACAAACTACAAAAGGAATTCGCCTGACTATTCTTCCTATGCGATGCAATACGCACAATCTCGTCCGGGGTATCCCGAAAAATTATTTGTATACCTTGCATCATTAGTTGAACAACATGAACTTGCATGGGATTGTGCTACGGGTAACGGACAAGCCGCGTTAAGTTTAACCAAATTTTTTAAAAAAATAATAGCAACTGATATTAGCAGCGATCAGATAAATCATGCAATAAAACATCAGCAAATAGAATATAAAGTTTGCAGTGCAGAGCAATCGGGGCTTGATAATAACTCAGTTGATCTTGTAACTATTGCTTCCGCCATTCATTGGTTTAACCTTGATAGATTTTACAATGAAGTGCAACGAATTATTAAATCCGGTGGAATACTTGCTGTCTGGACGTATCATGTTGGTTATGTTGAACCTCCATTTGATAAATTATTCCTGCATTTTTACACTGATATTCTTTCCCCATATTTTGGTGCCAGAGCAAAATTAGTCGATGAGAAATATTCAAAAATAAATCTGCCTGGAAAGCACATAGATGTAACGGATTTTTATGTTAGCGCAAACTGGAAGTTATTTAACATGTTAAACTTTATTAATAGTTGGAGTGGAACCCAGCAATACATCAAAGAAAATGAAAAGAATCCTGCTGATCTTATTTCCAAGGAGTTAGAACAGATTTGGGGTGACCCAGAAAAAATTCACACAATACGGTGGCGTTTATTTATTAAAATTTCAAGACTTTAGATTTAATTATTGTTAACTACTTTTGTAAAAAATTTGTTTTAAAGTTAATTTTCAGATAAATACAGAGGAGGTTAATATGACCAACCAGGCTTTTCTTTACGTGGGTGCAGCCATCACGTTAATATGGGGAGTGGCACATTTGTTTCCAACCAGATCAGTCGTAAAGGGATTTGGAGAAATTTCCGAAGATAATAAAAACATTATTACAATGGAATGGATCATTGAAGGTGTAGCTCTGATCTTCATAGGGATTCTAGTTGCAGGGGTTACATTTTTGAGTTCTGATAACAATGTTTCTAATTTTCTATATATTATTTCTGCAGCAGAGTTAATTATTCTGGCATTAGTTTCTTTATTTACAGGATTTAAGGTGAACTTTCTTCCATTTAAGTTGTGTCCGTTTTTATTTACACTTTCTGCAGTATTAATATTTATTGGCTATTAAATTATTTTGCGGATTTGAGCTGGCGCAAATTAGTAAGTTTAATACTGCACTCACCGATATAACTGATGCGGTAAAGCAAATTCCTTGTAACTCTTTTTATTTCTTTGAAATTTGAATTAATATTAGGTAGAAGATCCGAATTTTTTTACTCCGGTTTACAAGAAATAATGTTCGTCACACGAAATTATAAATTAAAAAATGTTTCTTTATATACTATAATCGGAACTATTGCCGGTGCAATAATCGGATTTCTTCTTCATTACATTGATAATATTGATATTGCCGGACCTACTCTCCGGGGTCTGTTTATAGGGTTGCTGATTGGTACAACTATTGGTCTATGTGAAGAATTTCTATTCCTGGGGAGATTCAGAAATAAAAGATACCTTTTCCTGTTGTTCTTCAGGACGATTGTTTACTCTTTGTTTTTTGCTTTTTATGAATTACTTATTAATTCTTTCAGCAATTTTTTATATAATGATTACACTTTCAGCCAATCAATTCATTCAGCAATAGTCCGGGAAAACTTTCCACGTGATCTTTCCATTATAACATTCTTTTCCCTTTCAATAATTGCTGTTCTGCAAGTAAGAAGACTTCACAGACCCGGTGACTTGATAAAGTATATTACCGGGAAATATCATCGTCCTGAAGAAGCAGATAAAATATTTCTCTTCTTAGATTTAAAATCTTCAACAGCAGCAGCGGAAAGACTCGGTACTGTTAAATACAGCTCTTTTCTTATTGATTATTTTCATGATATGACGGATTCTATTCTGATGTCAAAAGCTGAAATCTATCAATATATAGGAGATGAAATAATATTATCATGGTCGTTCGAAAAAGGAATTAAAGACTCCAGGTGCATCAATTGTTTTTTTGATATAAAAAACGAAATTGGAATGAGTAGGGAAAGATATATGGAAAATTATGGCTTCCATCCGGAGTTTAAAGCTGCTCTGCACGCTGGTAAAGTATCCGTAACATGGATCGGAAGTATAAAAAAGGAAATAGTTTACCACGGTGATGTTTTGAATACAACGGCAAGAATACAAGATGAATGTAATAAACGCAATCAATACTTCCTAATTAGCGAGTATATGTTACAAAGCGTTGAACTGCCCGTATATCTTAAGTCAGAATTTGTAGGAGAATTACAGTTAAAAGGAAAACAGAAAAAGGTAAAGATATTTGGCCTTAAGACCATAGCCGAGACCTAACAGGTATTTTAATTAGTACCGCTATTCTATAGGCGGTATTAATTTAATATTCTTAATAAAGATGAATTTATTTGGATATCTTATTTTGAACCACCTGGAGGGTAATCTTGAAAGTAAGTTCCTAATATTATTAAACAAACAAAATAAAGATTGAACAAGCAATTATTAAACCCCAGAAATATTATATGGCTCATTCCTCCAGCCTACCTTCTTCATCTGCTCGATGAATACTTTTTAGGTGTAGGTCTTCCCGATTGGTTATCTGATTTATTTAAGACTAACTTATCTAAAAG
>JARRKK010000020.1:0-9354 GCA_037388105.1 Ignavibacteriaceae bacterium
TTTTCTTCATGATTTCATCTAACTCTTCATTTGTTAGATTAAATTCATCTGGTTGTTGAATGTAACTTAGGTTTTGTCTAAAATCTTCCAGAATAATCATAAATTCTTCTACTACTGGTGAATACTCTTTTTTCAACTGAGGGAATATATTTGCACAGCTAAATAGAAAAAGAAATAATAATATTTTCATGACTATCCTCCGATATTTAAGATATAATTGAACAGAAGTTTAAGTTGATTATTTTTTATGTTTTCTGATATTTCATATTTTACTAAAAAATTCCGAATCTAGTACCTAAATCATAATTGTTTATCAAGGTCAATTAGGTGAATTATGTAAACCCTGTAAAAAAATTTTTTAATGAGTAGAAAATAGTTGGGAAATCCTATAAATGGGGATTTTGTTCTTTAGAGGAAAAATGAAAAGAATATATGTAGTTATGTCTTCGAAGAAACAGTGGAATTGAATGGATGTAAAACTCAAACAACGGATATTACTGCTAAAAGAATCCCTCACCATCGTCCCTTTCCCACTTAAAACCCCAATCCTATTATCTATTAAAAAATAAATTAACTACTCGAAACTCTGACTAATATTGCTTAGAGTAAATAGAGGTTTCCTCTATTTTTTAAGCAGTTCAGTATTTTCTTTGTTAACTGCAGCATAACAGAAGAGTTCCGATGAGCTTTCCAAATTTAATTTCTTCAGGATATGAGTTTTGTGGATCTCCACGGTATGTGGTGCAAAAAAAGGTTCTATAATGGAAATGTTTATTTCTGCAAATCAAGCTCGGAAAGCAGGCTTGGCAGATCGAGAGGTTTTGTGACTAGTAAATAATTCCCATCTTCATCAACAGGCCATTCATCGGGAGGTCTGTCGCAGTATAGTTCAATTCCGTTGCCATCTGGATCCTTAATGTAAATTGACTCAGATACTCCATGATCGGATGCACCTTCAAGAGGATATTTATTCTCCCACAAAGTTTTAAATGCTTTTGCAAGTTCATACCTATCCGGATATAGAATAGCAAAATGATAAAGCCCTGAATGCCCTTCCGGAGGTGGAGTAACATCATTGCCTGCCCACGTATTTAAACCGATGTGATGATGGTAAGATCCTGATGATAAAAATACTGCTGAACTACCAAACCTGGCAGTGACATTAAACCCCAAAAGATCTCTATAAAATTTTAAAGAACGATCAATGTCTGCTATTGTTAAATGAACGTGACCAATCTGCACTTTTGGATGAATCGAATTTTCCATTAGTTGTAGAGTTTTTTAATTGAATATTAAAATCATTTATTTGTTTCGTTAATCTTTATTGGTTTAACATTCCAAATCTTTTCAGCATATTCTTTTACAGAACGATCACTTGAAAATTTTCCGATTCTTGCCACGTTATAGATTGATTTTCTTGTCCAACCATCAACATCTTTGTAAGCATTGCTTACTTCTTCTTGCTTTTCTATATAAGATTGATAATCTGCAAACAAAAAGTAGTAGTCACCACCAATCAGACTATCTATAATCGGTTTAAATATTCCGGGTTCATGTTTACTGAAATAATCTAATGTTATCATATCAATTACGCGCTTCAGCTCAGGATTACTTTCATAATATTTAACCGGGTTGTATCCATTCTCACGCTCTTTAACAATTTGATCTGCTAACAAGCCAAAGATAAAAATATTTTCTTCTCCTACTTCTTCTCTTATTTCAATATTGGCTCCATCCATCGTTCCAATTGTTAAAGCACCATTTAATGCAAATTTCATATTTCCGGTGCCTGATGCTTCTAACCCAGCCATAGATATTTGTTCTGATAGTTCCGATGCCGGAATTATTTTTTCAGCAAGTGATACTGAATAATTTTTAAGAAACACCACATTTAATTTTCCTTTAACATCTTTATCATTATTAACAATGTCACCGACAGAATTAATTAACTTTATAATTAATTTTGCCATTTGATAAGCAGGTGCTGCTTTACCACCAAAAATTATTGTTCTGGGAACTACTTCAAGATCTGGATTCTCTTTTATCCTGTTATACAATGTAATAACGTGCAATACATTTAACAACTGCCGTTTATATTCATGAAATCTTTTAATCTGAACATCAAAAATAGATTCAGGATTTATTTTCAAATTCATTTCTTTTTCAATGTAATCAATTAATATCTTTTTATTCAACCACTTTGCACTACGGAAGCTTTCTTTAAATTCCTCATCATTTATATATTCTTCAAGCTTTCTAAGTTCACTCAAATTATAAATCCAACCATCACCAATTTTTTCCGTTATAATTTTCGAAAGAAATGGATTAGCTGTTTTAAGCCATCTTCTTGGAGTAATGCCGTTTGTAACATTTATAAATTTACCAGGATAGATTTGATCGAAGTGATAAAAAATTCTTTTTCTTATTATTTCTGTGTGAAGAGCCGCGACACCATTAACTGCAAAGCTTCCAACTATAGCAAGGTTTGCCATTCGGACCGTCCCGCCATTTGCCTCACTTATTATTGATAGTTTCGAAATAATATTTTCATCAGTTGTATAGTTCTTCTTTACCTTTTCTATGAACCTTCGATTTATCTCATACACAATCTGTGTATGACGTGGAAGTAATTCCTTAAAGAGTGGAAGAGACCATTCCTCTAATGCTTCAGGTACAACTGTGTGATTAGTATAGGCGAAAGTGTTCGAAGTAATGTTCCAGGCTTTTATCCAGTTTATTTTCTCTTCATCAATAAGTATGCGCATTAACTCCGGTATTGCTATAACTGGGTGTGTATCATTCAACTGTATAGCTGTTTTCTTAGCGAAGTTATCAAAATTATTGTGATTCACTTTATACTTTCTGATGATATCCTGTAATGTAGCGGAGACAAAGAAGTATTGTTGCTTTAGCCTGAGGAACTTTCCCTCAACGTAACTGTCATTTGGATAAAGAACTTTTGATATTGTTTCGGAAGTATTTTTATTCGCTACTGAGGCAACATAATTTCCAACATTAAAATCTTTGAAACTAAAATCCTTCGGTGCTCTAGCCTGCCACAGTCGCAAATTATTTACAGTATTGTTTTTATAACCTGGTACAGGTACATCATATCCGGTAGCTAACACATCTTCTGTATCAACCCAGTCGAATGAGTAAGTACCATCATCATTTTCAATTTTTACAACCTTGCCGTAAAATTTGACCCTAAACGTCAATTCTCTTCTCAATATATCCCATGGATTTCCACTGCTCAACCAGCTATCTGCATATTCCATCTGGTACCCGTTCTCAATTTCCTGCTCAAATATTCCGTATTCATAACGAATACCATAACCAAAAGCAGGCAGTTCCAAGGTTGCCATAGAATCTAAATAACATGCTGCTAATCGACCTAAACCACCATTACCCAAACCCATATCATTTTCAAAATCTCTAATCTCTTCCAGGCTATAACCGTCTTTCTTTAGAATGTTATAGCACTCTTCATACAAATCCATATTAATTAAGACATTGCCTAAAAGTCTCCCCATTAAATATTCCAGAGAGAGATAGTACACTCGCTTTACATCGTTTTCATAGTATGCATTCTGCGTTCGTAACCATTTTCTTACAAGACGATCGCGAACAGCTAAAGACAAAGCATAGTAGGCATCATCTCCGGTAACTGTAATTTTATCCTTAACTAACTCAAACTCAAGATGCTCAGCAAACTGATTTGATAGTGAATATGTACGTGGATCTTCCTGGTCAGTAAAAAATATTGAATCTTGTTCTTTTATATGATCTCTGTTTCGCATACAATTAATGTTGTTGTTTATAAAATAATAATAATGTGAACGTAAGTTAAAACAGTATAATTTTATTGCAAAATGTTGTATTTACTAGTAACCATCGTCTAAATTGTATAAAAAACCATCTGTCGAATTTTACTGAGGCAAGTATTTATTAATTTGATTTGTAATGTTATTTAGTATTAAGTATTGCCGTAGCTTCCATTTCTACCAATAACTCTGGTAGAATTAGTGAGTTAACTTCAACGAGAGTTGCTGCAGGTTTAATATTTTTAAAATACTGGAAGAATGCTTTACTAATACTTTCCCAATGCTCAATTTTAACAACATATATCCTAACTCTAACAATATTATGCAATGTTCCCCCGGCTTCCTCAAGAATTGAAGAGAACTTTTCGATAATGACTTTTGTTTGTTCAAAAGGATCTCCGATTCCTATTACTTTTTCTCCCTCAACTGATGTGGTGCCAGATATCTCAACCAAGTCACCTACTTTAACAGCACGGGAATACCCCACTATATCCTCCCATAAAGCTCCTGATGAATAATTAATTCTGCTTTTCATATGTTTATAATTTTAAATTAAGGTTATATGGAACTCGCATTATAATCATCTCTATGTGCGTAAATGGTTTTTCTTGCTCGTTTCATACTAATCTAAATTGTACCTTTAAGATACTTCTTTCTTTTCTGCTCCGGAAATTTTTCAATTGCATATCTTAACATTGTCCTTGGCATTGTTTTATAACGTGGTTTTAGGAATTTTTCCAATACCTTCTTATTCATTTTCCCAACTTCTCTCAACATCCACCCCACAGCTTTTTGGATCAGATCATGTTCATCGTATAAGAGTATATCCGATAGCTCCAAGGAAGTAGTAAGTTTATTATTTTTTATGAACGTGAATGTTGAAATTATAGCAATCCTCTTTTTCCAGAGATTTTTTGATCGCGCATATTTAAATAATATCTTTTTATCACCGTGTAAAAGATGTTCTCCAATAATTTTAGGAGCAGATAAATCAACTAAATCCCAATTATTAATATGTTGACTGTTCTGAATATAAAACTTGTAAATTTTTTCTTTTCCATTAACATCTACGTTTTGATATTGCTCAACAAGAATCAGGAGTGAGGTTAACCGTTCTTCATGAATGTTCGATTGAAGTAATTGTTTCAAATCACTTAATTCTAAATCATTAAACATTTTTGCGATTTTTCGTTGTAAAGGAACTTTTAATCCTAAAAATACATCACCCTCACCATATTCACCCTTGCCAGTTTTGAAAAACCACTGCATCGTTTTAGCATGATCTTTATCTGCGTTTTCTCTTATTGTGGTTTTTAATTCTTTTAGTTTGATTGCTGACACTGAAGTCCCTCAAAATCTTATTCTTATACCGAAATAGATTAAAAAAAGATATTAAATATAAGGAAGAGTTGAGCAGAAGGATGTAGAAATAGTTATGAAACAGTTATCTTTTCCAGGGCAGAAAGTAAATCATTCTTAGAAAACGGTTTTACTAAAAATTTATCCGCACCATTCTGATGAAACTCTGCGATCTTGTCATGCATAAACTCGCTCGATAAAACTAGTACAGGTCGTTTATAAGGATCATTGTCTTTTATCTGTTGTACGAGTTGAAGACAATTGTTCCATAGGTTTTTTGGTACATCGAGCATAATCATCGAGTACACATCTTCATTTAATAGATTAATATCAAATTCTTTGAATTTATGTACATCGAAACTATATGCTTCCCTGAGAAAAACTTTTATCAATTCGTAGGATTCACCTGTATCATCAATCATAAGAATCTTATTGAAATCCGCATCGCCTTTTGATATTATTTCAGGCTGTTCCCTGGTTTGGGTTTTCGAAAGAGGAAGTGTAATTGTTAGGGTTGTTCCAACACCCTTTATGCTATCAATTAGTATTGAACCGCCCATCTTTTCAATATACCTTTTTGAAAGCGCTAAGCCTAATCCATTTCCTTCATAATTTCTACCAATGTTTAAATCTTCCTGGCTGAAAGGACGGTAAAGATGATCTAAGTATTTAGATGAAATACCAATACCAGTATCTTTAATTTTGCAAGTTGCTAATCCTCTGTCTGCCAAAAGATTTACTTCAACATCTACATATCCTTGCCGGGTAAACTTAATTGCATTTTCCAGTAGATTATTTATTGCAGTTTCAGTACACTGTAAATCTACATCTACATATATTCTCTCTTTTTCGAAATTACTTTTTATTTCTAATTTCTTTTCAATTGCATTCTTTCTATTTGCGTCCACACAACTCTGAACAATTTCACAAAAATCATAGCAATTAACATCCATATTATAATTGCCAGCTTCAATTTGAGCAAATTCCAACATCTGTGTAATACTTTTAAATAAACGAGAACTACCTGAATATAAATTATCTAAGTACACTTTCTCTTCAGCAGTAAGTTTATCTGAAAGATTTTCTTTAATTATTGTTGAGTATCCCAAAATGATGTTAAGCGGTGTTCTTAATTCGTGAGATAGAACAGTAAGAAAAGTGTTCTTTAACCGTTCAGCCTCATTTCCTGCATCCCGTGCTTTCTTTATTTCCTCTTCAGCAAGGAATTGCTCAGTTTGATCTTCATGAATAAGTACAGCATAATGTTCATTTTCAAAATTTACAGGGAAAATGTTTGTTCGCAGTAAGGGTATGGCAGCTTCTCTATTCAATAGCAGGGCATCAACATAATTATCAGTTGACGAGTACTTGTTATTCTCCAATGCATCTTTTATTAATTTCTGAAAACCTTTTCTGGTAAGTTCATTATCTTCAAATATATTATACTCTTTAATTTCAGATAAATTATAACCCCATTGAACGGAAAAAATTTCATTCACATAAATTACTTTTCCTTCAATGTTGATTACCTGAATTGGAAATCCGATAGAGTTATACAATAATTGAAAGTATTTAACTATTGAATCGTTCATGCTCAATTTACAGGTATTGTTATTCTAATTTTAGCACCGGTTTTTGAATCCAAAATTTCCATCTCTGCATTATGCCGATCTATTATACTCTTGCAAAGAAATAATCCATAGCCACCCTTTCTATCCCTTTTAGCACCGAAAGGATCATTTTTAATATCATCGGGAAAACCAGGTCCGTTATCTTCAATATCCAGGATTATTTTTCCATCTTTTAAATAGGTTTTAATAGAAATTGTAGCGTCTCTTTTTGCCTCTGCAGAGTTTGTAAAAAGATGAACAAATAAATGCTGGAGTTGCTCAGAATCGTATTTACAAGAAGGTAATTTATTCATCTCAGTGTTAAAGGTAACCATATAAAACTTTTTCATCGGAGAAAGGTATTTTATAACCGACTGAATCGTTCTGTTAAGATCACCACTATCTTTATTTAAACTGAGTATAGATGTTTCAAGAAGCACCTGAGCATATTTCTGAATATTTCTTATGCTATCAATTGATACTTTGGATTTTAGTTTTAATCTATCAAATAAAAATGAGTTGTCCTGTTTTTCAGGTTTATTCTCAAATTCTTTTTGAGAATTTTCAATAGTTCGCATCAAGCTTTCATTCTCCAATAAGGCAAGATGAACTAATCCCTGGAGAGACTGACCAATTTCAGCATCAATACTTGATTTCAGAGTTTTACGTTCGGCCTGAATTAGCTGGGAGTTTGCTTCCTGTAGTGCAGCATTAGCCGCTACCTGTCCATCATATAGCTGAGCATTCCTGATAGCTGCTGCTGCCTGTCCGGCAAGTATCTCAAAAGTTCCCGTAATTTCGCGAACTTTGATTTTCTGCAAGTATTTACTATCAACGTATATTACGCCAATCTTTTTAGCTTCCGTTATTAATGGTGAACACAGAATGGTTTGCAGATCTAATCTGAGTATGCTTTTGGTAGTATCATAATTGGTATCACTTTGTGCGCCTTCAAGAAAAATAGACTGACCAGTTACGAAAACATCGTGAACAACAGAATTACTAACATTGAAAGACTCTTCAGGTAGATCTTGATTCTTTGAATCCAGACCTAACTTGTACTCTAGCTCATCTTTTTCATTTTTAAGAACAATAAATCCTCTTTCTGAATTAGTAAGCCGTATTGCATTTTTAAGCACGAGTTGAAGTACATCATCAAGAATGAGTGATCGGTTAACCGTATTGATAATATTAAGGATCGCCTCCAGATTTTTAACCCGTTCCGATGTCTCCTCGTTTCCCAGTGAGGCTTTTAAACCAGCATCGATATTATTTTTAAATTCTGAGAATTTCATTTTTCTCTGGAATAATTAAATTCGTTTAAGAAGTAAAATAAAAAATTATTAACTGAATACAATATGAAATCAAATATTATTCCGACTCAAATACTTAATTCTTAAGTAGTTTTAAGGACAGAAACCATTCCCAGTCCGTCGTTTTTTCCGACCAAGCTTTCGCTATCCCGGCTGAGAATGTCGTTTCCAAATTGTACCAATGCTTAAATTGAATATCCAGTTGTGCTCCAACATCGATCCAATAGTTACCAAAATCTGATTCTGTAACTAATGATTGGGAGTAAATTGCAAAATCCACATGATTAACAACCTGATTTCCTAAAGCCCAATCACGAAGTCGTAAAGGGGGTAAATCATTTTCAAGCATTAACTTAATAAATTTTGTGGTCATTAATTGATAAATGGATATTCCAGGAAATCTAAAAACTCCTCTGAATTGTCTTACTAAACCGTTATCTATTTCTCTGTTACCAAATCCTCCAAAATAAAATCTTCCCTGTATAATATTTGGATTGTCAATCACATACCCACCGCCAAGTGTTAAATGAAATACATTATGTTTTGCCAGCCATAACAAATATCTCTCATATTCCAAATAACCATTTAGCAAGCCTTGAATACTATCAAACTGTGACGCAAATAAATTTAATGTGAGAGAAATCTGATCGCCATTTTCAAAATCAGTACTACCAATCGTTCTCCTTAGGTTTTGAGAAGCGATATTATAACTGAATACTCCAAAATCTGGTTGTGAAACCGGAACCAGGTTATCATTAATAGATTCAACATTTCTATAAAAAGAAAGAGATGTTTCCTGTTTAATTGTGTGCGGCTTATCATATAACCAATAATGAGTATAATCAAGTTTAAATACTGATCCTATCATTCCTCTTTTTCGCTCGTTGAAAAGATCAAAGAAATCCGGACCATTAAATTGATATTCGAAAGACAATCTTTGTTTGAAATTATACTTGAACCTCAGATGAAAAAATGGGTCGTTGGAAGATTCATCAAAGGGAGAAACTCCTAATTCCATAATAAAATCATGAATTAACAATGGATCTGAGATACGGGTAAATAATCCAACTACAACCTGACTTTGAAAACCACTTATTACAGGAACAAAAGACTGCAATTGAAGATTGGAAAATCCAGTGTACGGTTCTTCATTAGAAAATGTTGTTTGATCGACAGCTCTTACAGCATCTCCTAATACCCAATCATAAACACGTGGTTCTTTATCAACTATTTTTTGACCGTAATATT
>JARRKK010000020.1:9462-23486 GCA_037388105.1 Ignavibacteriaceae bacterium
GATACTCCATTTGTATATGCATTCCAATATAGACTTTGTCCATCATCACTCCATGATGGATTTTCCGGTGAACCATCTGAAGTAATTATTCGATAGTTAATAGGCTCACCACCTAACAAATTTCTCTTTTCAAAAAGTACTATAAACTGCTGACCACTGCTGCGGTGTATTACAGCGGCAAGTTGTTCACCGGATTTTGTTACTGACAAATGTGATAATTCCTCACTAAAATCAAATGTAAAAACCGGCTTAATTGATTTATATGGGAACTCAGTAAATACTAGAGTTGATAAACCTCCCTGCTGCTGAACTCCCCACAAATCGTTTGTCACGGCGCTGATTGTAATATTTCCAATTCGGCTGTTAGAGAACAGTAATTTTTTATTTTTTGTAAATAAATCAATTACCCAAACATCCCGGAATAACTTATTGTTATTTGTTGTATAGAAAAATAGGTTATCACTTTCATCAAATGCTGTCGAAGCCACCTGATACATACTTGGAGTTGGAAGTGTAGTTAATTCTTCTGAATTTTTTGTGAGTAAATGAAATTTTTGCAATGTACCTAATGTACCCAAACCATGATAACCATATATAACGGAAAGAGTTTTTGAATCATAATACGGTTGTGTTACCCATCCAAAATTTTTATTGCTGAGTTTATTCGCATCAGTTAATTTTGTTGATTCGAGTATATTTAAATTCTCTGTTTGAAATGCTTTTTCAGCAAATGTAAAATCATCCCAGGCCTTATAAAAGTCTTTACCAAATACTTCATGAAATTTTCCAATAAATCCGATCAGGCCATCATTTGAATAAGTCTTATACCATTCGATGACCTGATTTACACTATAATTTAAACATAAGTAGGTAACAAATCGTGCACCATATAAATAGAAAACATTTTCAAGTAAAATAGAGTTTTGAGAGAGAATGGTTTCAATTTCCCAGTGAGAAGGAAACCTCTTTCCCTCTTGCACAAAAGTTCTGAAATACATTTCATCAAAGTTTCCCAAAGTTCTGCCGTAACCACCGCTTAACCAAGTTTCCATGAATACAGCTATTCCTTCCTGATACCAGCGTGGTGTGAACCTCTTAAAATTTCCAGTAACACTATAAATGGTTGTAAAGGGCTGAGTTTTTTCTGGTTGAACCTTTCCAAATAATCCTCTTATTATTGAGCCTAAACCAGACTTTTCATCGTTTACAACAATATGAATTAACTCGTGATTTAACAGCCATTGAATCCTTTCATTGTAAGGAACGGCTTCATAACCTGGTTCTAAGGGTTCAATTTCCAAACGGATATAGTCTTGCGGTACCGTTGTAGTTGCTCCAAAACCATAATCACTTACATCGTACGTGTTTATTATTATCTTCTCGGCAGGAACATAATCAAATATCGACATTAATCTTTTTAAGGAGTTTTCGGCACTACTTAATATATGGTTAACTAAAGGAGCATGGTTGACACGATAAATTATTTTGAAATGTTCACTTTCTCTCTCATACCAATCAGATTCTTCCCTTTCAAAAAAGTTAATCTTTAACTCATTAACATTTTCAGATTCAACAATTTCATAAGCTACTTTATTAGAACTAAACTTCATTTTTATTATCACTGATTTGGTTTCAGAAGTAACATCAGCTGCTTCTACTAGTTTATCCAACATTATTTCTTTTTCAATATCGGTAGCGATTGAAGTGTTTCTTAAAACGATATTAAATTCATTTCCTTCCTCAAAAGAAATTGAATACACTGCCCGCTTAAGTAATTTCAAATTCAAAAAGGATTTTAAATTATCCTGCTTTAAATCGACCTTCCATAATATATTTGAGTTTATAAATAAATCTTCAGTTACAAATAATTTATTTGGATTGGTGATGATTATATCTACAGATGAAAACATTTTGAACAATTTTATGAATGGAATTAATGGAACAAATATTTTTCCATTAACATAATGTATGGATGTGGGTAATTGAATTATCTGGGATTTATCATTGGATTTTGATTTAATGATCAGAAATGGGTTATTTGCGACAACACTCAATTCATAATCAGCAAAATCAACAGCTATCTGCCCGCTACTCTTTGCATACAAATAACTCTTTCCTAAAATATCCAGAATGTCAGTTAATGAAAAATATATTGATCCGTCACTATTATATGAGGGAAGAAGATACTCATCATTATTTTTATTGACACTAATAGTTGTTATTTCCTGGCAGATATTCAGGGAATGAAAAAGGAGGAAGAGTGGCAGAATAGCTCTAATCATTTATAAAGGAAAATAACTATGAATATATATGGAAAATAACTGTCTGGAAAATCAATTTTTTCCGATACAAAAGATATACGTTTCCTAATTTATAAGAAAGAGTTGAAGGATTGAATTAAAGTAATACTTGAAAGATAGAATAAAAAAAGCCTCCAATAATGATTGAAGGCTTTGAAAGTAGGCAATCTGTAGAACTATCTCATTATTACTACACGACCCGTTTGGGTTAGCAGTATATAATGACTGATGAAATTACCTTGTCCAACCATAACGGCTGCCTAGTTCATCAAGCTGAGAGCCTGATCTTGTCCAGCCATAACGGCTGCCTAGTTCATCAAGCTGAGAGCCTGATCTTGTCCAGCCATAACGACTGCCAAGTTCATTAAGCTGAGAGCCTGATCTTGTCCAACCATAACGGCTGCCAAGTTCATCAAGCTGAGAGCTTGACCTTGTCCAACCATAACGGCTGCCTAGTTCATCGAGTTGAGAGCCAGACCTTGTCCAGCCATAACGGCTGCCAAGTTCATCCAATTGAGAATTCGATCTGAGATCTACGCTAATCGCTTCATTCAGATTTTGTTCGCTTGTTATGGATGATGCTTGGGACTCACTCACAGTCATTATATTATCCTGAACAACACGATAACGGGTTGCCTTTTCAACATTATTAGCAACCTGTGCGTATCCGGATATGAATAGCCCACCTACAAGAAGGGTTAATACAAATAAACGCATAGCGCCCACTCATAATTAGTTAATATAATGACACATTAAGAACTATAACCTGCCCTCACCCATTAAGGATTTACATAGCTCTTTATAAGTATACAAAAAACCCAATATATATGCCATCGTAAGATTCATTAAATCGTTTTTATATTGAATGTATCGGAAGGTTCTGAAGGTAATTATTACAAAAAATCTAAAGTAAATAGATGGGATTGTAAAAATATATTACAACTATTTTTTACTATTTCTTAAAAATTACAGCATCAATTTTATTAAAAAAATAAAATAGGTTAATTATTCTAATGTAATTAACATTTTATTAAAAATGATTAACAAATAATATAATTTAATCTTTCAATAATGTGTCCAATTTAGGCCGAGAAATCCCAAGTAATCTTGCACACTGTGTTTTGTTACCATCAAGCTTTTCTAAAACTTCACGAGCGTAGTGTTTTTCAAGATTTCTTAGCACGGTAGTGCCATAATTAACATCTAATCTTATAACATTATTCGGAATTTTTGCATACGATTCTGTATGCTGAAAATCTATATAAACGCTCTTAGCAAGATTAGAAAAATCACTAAGTTTCAATTTGCCATTTTCATTCAAGAGAACTGCTCGTTCAATTGCATTTCTTAACTCCCTCACATTTCCCGGCCAGGGATATCCCTTTAGAAAATGCTGAAGGTCCTTATCAATTTTCTTTAAAGATTTTCCGAACTGTTCATTAAACTCTTTAATAAAATGATTAGCCAAAAGTATAACATCATCATCTCTTTCACTAAGACGAGGAATCTCGATTGAAACAACATTTAATCTATGATACAAATCTCTTCGGAATAAGTTCTTTTCTACCATAGCTTCAAGGTCTTTGTTCGTTGCAGAAATGATTCGTGCATTAATAGGAATATCGGTTACACCACCAAGTCGCTTAATAACTTTCTTCTCAATCGCTCTCAATAATTTTGACTGAATACTCATGCTTAAATCGCCAATTTCATCGAGGAATAATGTTCCTTTTTCAGCTAATTCAAATAACCCCACTTTTCTTGTTCTTGCATTTGTAAATGCTCCTGCTTCGTAGCCGAATAATTCAGACTCAAGAAGATCTTCGGGAATTGCCGTGCAAACAATATCTATAAAGGGGAAGGCACTTGTTTTTCCGTTATTATGAATAGCTCTTGCAAACAAACCTTTACCAGTTCCAGTTTCGCCTAAAATAAGTACATTCGCATTACTCTTCTCAGAAACTTTCTTTGCAAGATTAACAATACGTATAAGATTTTCCGACTCTCCGATAATTGATTTTATGCCTTGCTGATTAACACCAAAAGTCCCCATTAAGTTTGTCTCGGTAATATATGACTTATTAGAAATTATTTCTGCAAGAAATGAGGTGAACTTTAGAACTTCGTATGGGAAAACAAATACGTTATAAAATTTAAATTTCAAAAGTGAAGTCACAAATAATGCATCTGAGTTGCGGATAATAATCAAGATCTTATTACCAAGTTGATTTCTGATAGTAAGCAGATCCTTAAGAATGGGTGATTCAATTGACTCGATCTGCAGAACCAATATATCATTATCCTCAGGGGAGAAAGTCTCTGGAAATGAATAGTTAATTGGTATTCCTTTTAATGAGAGCTGCTTTAATGCGGATGTAATTGAAACTACATCACTTGAATCGGAAAAAACTTTTATATTTATTCGGGTTTCATCCAGCATATTTTCCCTCATACCCTTTCAAGTTCTAAAAGTTCATCCATTGCTACACTTCTCTCCTCTTTTTGTAAATATGCAGTTTTGAACTGCGTTGATTCAATATTTTCAGCAATCAAAGTAATTATATCTCTGGTGTAAATAATAAAATCTTTTGCTTTACTTATATTCCCTCTTTTACCATAACATTGTGCTAACTCAAATAAAACTTTCCAGGTTATCTCGACAATGCTTTCATTTGATAACAACTCATATGCTTTTTCAAAATGTTCAAGGTGCGACCATGAACTACCTTTGTCAAAAAATGTTGCAACTTTTCCAAGTAAGTATTCACGGTTAGCATTATAGATATTATTCTCGTTACAAGTTTCGATGAACTGAGGATGATTTAATTCTACTAGTGCTTCTGCGAATAAATTAAAACGTATCAGGTAATTTACTAAAATTGTATTAACTGTAACATAGTTCTTTAAATCTTCTCCATTCAAAAATCTATCCCTTACTTCCTTTAATTCTTCTATTTCGATCTCTTCGTTCCTGGAAATAGTTTTGATTATCTTTAAGAGTAGTAGTTCTTTTCGAAATCTCTCCTTCAATTTTGGGTCACTCAGAAGTTGTGTAGTATATTGATATAATTCTTCCAGGTTTTCAGGAGAACCAATGGTGAAATAAAAATATCCGCTCAGAAGAAGAACCGGTATTAATTCATCTAGATTTTTTGCAGCCTCAAATATTGATCTGGCTTCTTCCAAGGAATCGAATGCATTTTGATAATCGCAAGTAGTGAGATACACTTCACCTAAATTGCTCAGCACTATTCCCTGGTTTTTAATGTTTCCTAAACTGAGAAATATTTTGTATGCTCGCTTATAATATTTGACACACTCTCCAAAATCGGTTTTATCATAATAATAAATACCATTATTTAAAAGTAGTATTCCCTCCTGTTCAATATTCCCAATTGATAAATTTAAGTCCAATGCTTTCTTCCAATAAATTTCCGCATTTTTACTATCACCAAGCAAGTTGTAAACATTTCCAATATTAACTTCAATTGCGGCTTCCTTACTTGGAAGTCCTGCGTTTTTATAACATTCGAGTGCATTCAAAAATGCACTTAATGAATCCTTTAACGGTTGATCCCGGTAAATTACACACATACCCAACAAATTATATATCCTACCTCTATTTTCTTCAGACAATTCTGACTTTGCAAGAATTTCACGACACATCTCTGTTGCATCTTCAATTTTATTCAAATCAAATTTTGCGTAGGCAATTTCAACCAAAAGATTATTTTTTCTTTTTTCATTACCAACTTTCGGAATTAAAGATTTTATCAAATCTCTCCCTTCTTCCAATCTTCCTGCACCTATCAATGAGCTCCCTTTGATAATATATAACTCAAGAATTATTTCCTGTGACAATTTTCCAATATCGACTTGCTCAATAATCTCAAGTGCAGTATTATAATCACTCAGTTTATACAATGTTTCAACTAACAGGTACTTGACCTCGTTAATAATTATGTTATCAAGAGGAAGTTCGATCAAGTGCTCTAAAATACTCCGGATATAAGAATAGGCTGACAATTCCATAGAACGATGCATTTCGTCAAGCCACACCGAATATGCTTCATCATATCTTTTTGCAAGTTCAAATTGGCGTGCAAATTCATTCTTATTAAATTCAGGAAGGTTAATAGAAATTTTGTCAGATAGTTCTGAGTGAAATTTCTCTTTGTTATCGATTAACGAATAAATGTGTTTCTTTAATCCTATAGATGTAATTACAGGTGAGGGATTAGTATTTAACTCCTGGATTATGTTGTTGAACTGTAGCGCTGCGAGTATATTATTTAATTCTTTGTTATCAATACCTATTAATGTTGCTAGAATCTTTTGTTCTACATTAATTTCTAATGCTGAAATTACTTTTGCAGCATTGATTTCACTTCTACTCAGGTTCGAAATCCTTAAATTATATACTGTGCTCAGCGGACCTTCTAAACCAGTAAGTTTATCAATGTTTTTATTTATTGAAGCACCTTCAGCATCAAAATAAATAATTTGCAGTTTTATCAAATCTCTGATGAAATCCATTATATTACCGGGAAGCAGATCTGCATACTGAAGGATAATTGCCTTTAACTCATTTCTCGGAAAGTGATCAAAGAATCCTATTTGTAAAAAATCTGAAAGTTGTCTCTCAGTAAGTGAACCGACCGAAACTTCCCTTAAATTATTAATTGATCCTGAAACGTAATTCAAGTCCGATGATTCTGTGACTATTACTTTTATTCCATTAACCTGCAAAAGCGGAATGACATTCATTAACATCTCTCCAGTGAATCTATCAAACGAGTTATAATCATCAACTAAAAATGTAAATTTAGATTTACTTGTAAGGATTGATATCACTGAGTTTAAGCCATCAATAAATTCTTTCTCTGATTTATTTATAAAAGATGATACAAGATCTTTTTCATTCTCATCCAGCGAATTGTAAACCTTGCCGAAAAAGATCATCCTTTTAATAATTAGCCTGATAAGGTTCATACCACTAATACCGTGGGTATTCCTGATTAGAATAGAATCCGGAATTATTTCATACATTTTATTAATTAAAGAACTTTTTCCGCTGCCGGCAAAACCTTTAATAGTAAAAACCTCACTGCTACTTGTATCGTTTATATAATTTGAAAGTATATTAACCAAATCCTGCCTGCTACTAAGTACTTTTACGGGAACAAAATCATGGTAGACTGATTCTGTAATTTTTAACCCAAGTTCATAAATTACCTGAAGTGCATTTTTATACCTTGCACCAGGATCTTTTTCCAATAACTTTTTAACAACTGTAACAAGTTCCGAACTAAACAGCGAATGCTCTGGAAAATTGAACTCTTGTCCTATCTGTGCTTTATAAATATCAAGTTCATCATCCGTTTCAAATGGCAGACGTTCGTAGATTATCTCGTAGAGAATCATCCCGAGTGAATACAGGTCAACTCGAAAATCATGTTCTTCTTTTTTTAATAATTCCGGGGCAATATATTGTGCAGTTCCTTTTATTGAGTCTTCTTTTTTATTTGATATTGCTTCTGCCAGACCAAGATCGATGAGTTTAATTTGGGGAGTATCAGAAATTGATGAAACCAGAATATTTTCTGGTTTAAGATCGTAGTAAATGTAATTTGACTGATGCAAATAATATAAAACCGAACAAAGCTGCTTTATTATTTCCTTTAAGTTTCGTTCATCTTTTAAATATTTGAATTTAAATAGCTCGACTGAATCAAAATATTCAAGCGAAATAAAATGTGAACCAACATCTATTGGTTCCGCTTGATCAACTTTTACTGTTTCACCAAAATCAAATGCTTTAATTATATTCGGATGGTCTAAATTCTGTAGTAAGAAATATTCATTCCTGAATGACAATAACTCATTATTGTCAACATCGCGGGGAAGGAATTTAACCGCAACTTCCTTCCGACTAATTTCAAAATCTTTACAAAGGAAAACTTCGCTCCTACCTTTACCAATTTGTCTGATTATTTCGAACCGGTGATTAATCATCAAAGTATTATCTTAATGTTTGAAAATTCAAATTTTTACCTAGATTATTTGCAGAAAATAATGTTAAAATTAATACTACACCCGGAAAGAATATCATCCACCAAGCTTTTGTAATGTAATGTTGTCCCGATTCAATCATTGCTCCCCACGATGGATACAAATCTCCCGTACCAAGTCCCAGATAACTTAGTGCTGATTCGGCTAAAACTACATTGCTGAACTGAAATATTATATTTACAATAAGCGGAACCATAATTACAGGCAAAATTTCTTTTGTAAGTATTTTTCTTTTGGGTAAACCTAACATTACAGCCGAGGTAATGTAATCCTTATTTTTTACAGAAAGTACTTCACTCTTAACTATTTTAAATAAACTCATCCAACCGGTTAAACCTAATACAATAATAACGGTTAACAACGAATTGCCAAACATCGCTATAATTAATATTATCAGGTATATTATTGGAAAAGCTAAAAACAGTTCTGTTAATCTACTCAAGATGATATCGATTATACCACCTCTTATCCCAGCAAGAAAACCTAAAGTTAACCCTATTAATAAGGACACAACGACAGAACCAATCCCAACCAATATTGATATTCTCACACCGTAAACCAATCGTGTGAAAATATTTCTTCCAAACTCGTCAGTACCAAAAATAAAAAATCTTTTTGTTAAAACTGGCTCGCCATCTTTTAACTGTATCAGGTCTAAATCCAGTTCCCCAACTTTTTCATTCTGAAGAAAAATAATTTTATCGGACGTTAGTTTTATATTATCAACAAAAATAATATTTTCATTATAAGATTGTTTTACCGTTTCATTTTTAAGTGCAAGAAATTTATCTGATAATGAAGTATTCGATTTTTCTTTTCCTTTGAGATGTAACACTGTTATACTTGAAAACGGTGCAAGCAATTTTGTTACACCCAAGTCTTTCTGAAATTCGGGATTTTCATCTGTGATTATCGGAGCGAAGACAAACGCCAATAAAAGAAACAATATCGTCATAGATGAAAAATTAATCGTCATACTTAACCAATTAAATTTCTTTCTGAATAAAAATAAGGCAACTGGGAGAAATATGAATAATGTAATCGATAATAACACATCGAATAAGTTTAAATCTAATAATTGAATGGCTGTACCAAAATCATTGGTTAATAACAGAAAATATTGCTCCCAAAGCATTAATAACCTGTAGAGAAGCTCTATCTGGAATATTAATAATAGGAGCCAAAATACACATAGCATATGCCATATTCTAAGGCGGAACTTCAATTCATTAATCCTTTGATTAGTCTTTTATCGATTTTCATTTTAATTATATCAGCTAAAAAATTTGATGCTATCATTAACAATCCAGCAATTAATGCACAGCCAACTACAAGGGGATAATCCCTGGCAAATATTGAGTCCATCATAAGTCTTCCCATTCCCGGTAAACTAAAAATGACTTCGGTTATAAGTGCACCACCTAAAAGTACACCTAACTCAACTCCCGCAATAGAAAGTAAAGGACGAATCGCATTAGGCAGCACATGCTTTTTTAATATTGTTTTTTCATCATATCCACTTGCCCTCAAATTTAAAATGAAGTTTTGCTTATACACATCCTCTAAACTTTCACGAAGATATTTATAAAATAAGGCAATCCCGGCTAATGAAAGTGTTATAAGAGGAAGGAATAAGTGATAAAAGTAATCTGCAATCTTTTCAAAAAATAAATTTGATTCAAAATCTAACGAGTGTAATCCGGATGATGGAAATACCTTAAGCTGAACTGAGAATATGTAGACAAGTGATAATCCTAAAACAAATGCAGGTATTGCATAAACAATCAGAGAAAGGTATAAAACTACTGTATCAAATGATTTCCCTTTACCACGGATTGTTCTTAATGCAAGGTAAAATGCGCTGATAATCTGTATTAAAAATGAAAGTGCTGCGAATACTAATGTAAATGAAAGGAACTGCCATACTACTGATAATACAGGTTGTCTATATCCATAGGATATACCAAAGTCACCTTTAAAAATATTTATAACAAAATTAATGTATTGTTCAAAAATCGGCTGGTCCAGTTTAAAGTTTGTGGTCACTATCTCTTTTAATTCCGGACTAAACTCAGCAGAAAGATATTTTTGTGAGGGATTACCTGGTGAAAGTCTTATAAGAACAAATAAAAAACTAACTAATAATATGAGTGTAACAAGAGAAGTAACAAATCGTTTTAATAATGCTTTTAAAATATCTTTGTTCATACTCAATTATTTTTTTGTTGACCACTCCCAACAACGAGCTATAGCACCAAGTGGGCTTATAGTTATGTTTTCAAGTTTGTTGTTAATTCCGATAATATTAGATTTCCAGTACATAAAAGTCATTGGCTCATCTTCATGAATTATTTTCTGAAATTCAAAATACAATTTTCTCTTTCTTTCCCTGGCTTGAACTGTAACTAATTCATCCAAAATATTATCCACAATTCTGTTTTGATAACTCACAAAATTCATTTGGGTATTTTGTAAATCTGAATACCAAAATACTTTTAGCTCGATTGGAATGGGAATATACCATGCTGCCATCCATGCATTCAAACTTTTAGAAATAAGATTATCAATAAAAGCTCCCATCTCCATTGTTTCTATACTAACTTCTATCCCAACAGCTTCTAGATTATTCTTAATTATTGTTGCAGCAAAACTTCTTAACGGGTTACCACCCGGTATAGCCAATGTAAAATTAAATTCAATCCCGTTTTTATCTATTACACCATTGCTATTAGTATCGTGCCATCCTTCCTTTGAAAGGATACTTTTTGCCTTTACAGGATCATAATTATACTTAATGATACTTGTGTCAACATAGTAAGTGAATATAGGTGATATTGGTGTTGATGCGAGTGTTCCATACATATATAAATACTCTTCAAGAATTTCTTTTCTATTAATGGCATGTGTTAATGCAATTCTGATCTCTCTATTACCGAATAATTTATTTGGGGAAACTTTACCTGATTTAATATATTTCTCCGGATCAATATTATTCCAACCAATATAATCGTATTCCCTTCCTTCTATAGTTTCAATATTCAAATTATCCATTGCCTCCAGGTCTGAAACATCTTCAGTGCTTATCAATTCCATAAAATCAATTTCATTCCTTTTCAATTGTATTAAACGCGAATTATAATCCGGTATTATTTTGAAAACTAATTCACTAATATTTTTTTCATCATAAAGAAATGAATTATTATTAATTCCAAACGTTATTGACTGATTTCTATTCCATTCTTTTAATATGAAGGGACCATTTGTTACTGGAGCAAAATTTTCATCAGCAGTAGCTAAATCTTTTCGATCATATTTTTCATAAATATGTTTTGGGATTACCGGATGAACAACATCAAATAAATCTGGCGAGGAACCGGGTTTAAAATTAATTTGTAGTTCATAATCTGATTTTTTAATAAAAGTTTTTTCAATATCAAGATGATTTTCATCATTTGTATAATAATCCTCAAACATTCCATATAGTCTGCTTTGCACTTCCGGATCCGCATAAACATCTAATGAAAAGATAATATCTTCAACAGTTAGTGGTGTTCCATCGGACCATAGAACATCATTACGTAAATAAAATGTAATTGACAAAGGATCTTCAGCCCACTCCCATTTCTCAGCCAACATTGGGAAAGGTTCCATCTCCCCAAATTTATCATTCCATTTGAAGTCAATTAAACTCAAGAATAATAGTTCACTAATAGCTCCTTCATCAACTGAAAGAGCAAATAATGGATTAAATGTTTTCACATCAGCAGGGATTCCTATTACAGCTCGGTTTGTTAATTCTGGTTTTTCACTTTGGCAAGCAGATAATAATAAAATGGATACTGTAGAGAGGATAACAAATATTTTGTTATTCATGTAGAGAATTTTTATGAATTGTAATTATTATATCTTTAATTTATTACTTTGCTAACTAAATAAAAAATAAGAATTTATACAATATGCTTAAAGTTAACATTGAAAATATAACTCTAAGTAATGGCTCAGATTCAAATATACTCCTTAGAGATATTCGTTTTGAAACTAATTATGGGAATGTTTACACAATCCTTGGAACGAATGGAGCAGGAAAATCAACCTTAATTAAATCTTTAACAAAGTTACTGAACGAAAACATCTTTTCAATTAACGGTAAAGTATTATTTGAAGGAAAAAATTTATTTAGTTGTAGTGAAGATAAACTAAGATCAATAAGAGAATTCTCAATCAGATATGTTTTCCAGGATGCTGTAAGTAGTTTTGACCCACTTAAAACATTCAAATACTATTTTGAGATTCCAGGTGCAGATAAAAATTATATAATTGAGCTGTTAAATTATTTTTTTCTGCCTCCATACAATGAAATTATGAATCTTTATCCATATGAAATAAGTGGCGGAATGGCACAACGTTTAAGTATTATACTTGCACTACTGGCAGATCCTGAGCTTTTAATACTTGATGAACCAACATCAGCAATCGACTATACGGCATTAAACTTACTACTGATTAAATTAAAAGAATTTACTAAAGAAGAAAAAAAGACTGTGCTCCTTGTTACACAAGACATAAAGTTTGCTGAGAAGGCTAGTGATGAAATAGCATTCCTTTCTGATGGAACATTATCATCTTTCAAACTAAAATATGAATTTTTTAAGCAGACCGATGGTGAGGTATTACAGTCCTTGTTAAAATCATTTAGTGAATTAAAATGAAACAAGTAATAATTCAGTTAAATAATGTCTCCTATTCGATCAGCAGTGAAAATTTGAGTCTTACTGCAAATAAATCGGCTGATATACTAACTGATATTTCATTAAAAATTTATAAAAAAGAAATCCTGGGTATTTGTGGTGAATCCGGCGGAGGGAAGACAACATTAATAAAGTTGATTGCCGGGATAATATTACCCGTAAAGGGAGAATTAAAAGTTGATCATAAAATATCCATAAAGAAAAATCGAACTAATACGATTCAAATCCTTTTTCAAAACAATTCCGATCTACTAAATCCCATTAGAAAAGTTAAAGATGTTATTGATGAAACAATTGAGCTAACACGAAATAAAAAGGTGGATATTGAGAAAGAAAAAGAAAAACTATTTAATTTGCTTGATATAAAAACTTCACTTGAAAATAGAAGGGGGTATGAATTGAGTGGTGGCGAAAGACAAAGAATAGCCCTCGCCCGGTTATTAGCCGCTAAACCACGAATATTGATATTGGATGAACCATTCTCAGCACAGGATGTTATATCACAACTTAATTTTCTAAAAATATTAAATCGTATTAACAGTGAAATGAAAATAACAATTATATGTGTCAGTCATGATTTAAATATGCTTAAAAAGTTGGTGGACAGAGTGGTAGTTCTTCAAAATGGCAGGATAGTTGAAATTGCAGTCACATCAAAATTGTTTAAATCACCAAACCATTCATATACCAAATTTTTATTGCGAGCTGAAGATTTTTCATTAACGGAGGATGAAATTCATTCTTACAATCCTAATAAAACATCAATTGAGAAAATTTAATCCAACCTGAATCCCCAACTTTTATAATTAGCATTCCTGTAAGTTCAACATTTCAAAGTTCAGTTTTTAGTAAACTTCGCAACTCACTCCTTTTTAGTCTAAGTCCGGACACGTCCAGATTGGAA
>JARRKK010000021.1:0-35433 GCA_037388105.1 Ignavibacteriaceae bacterium
GATTTCTTTTACTAACTATTAAGCTATCACCCTAATGCACTACTTATTTCTAACAATCCTTTGTCCAACTACAATTGCGCTCGTACTAATGCACAATGGCCCTTGTATTTTTAAGCTTAAAATAATATTATCATCGTCCATTAATTAACTTAAATCGTATTCTTAGTACGCCATCATTATAATCTGTGGAAACAATTTTAAATGTGCCGATTTCATTTGTGTGAGATACATGCGAACCGCTACACGGACAGGCGTCATAATCTCCGATTTTGATAATTCTAATTTTATCTCCTGCATCTTCAGGTAGTTTTGAAAGATTAAATTTCGTTTCGGCATCTTCTCTGGAATAGAATTCTTCCGTGACCAATAAATTTTGCTGTATCACTTCATTTACTTTTAATTCTACTTCTTCAGTTTCTGACGGGGTCAAATTCCTGGCAAAATGATAATCACACTTTGATTTTTTCTTCTCGATGTGAGCGCTGAATGATCTCCCGCATTTAAACATTCTTACCATCGTTTGGTTAAGAATATGTTCGGTAGAATGCATTTGCGGATTATACTGTTTGCGCGATTCCATACCTATTAACTTCTTAATTAATTATGAAATGAATATAAAAAATAATTGTTTCAATCATCAAATGGCTTTCTAAAGTGAGGACCGAAAGATCTAATCTATTTTATTTTTTGCTTGGTGTGTTAAGCATTACATTATTATTATTATTAACTGCAAGCATCTTTCTACAAAAAGAAACATTGACCTTTGTAACAAATATATCAGGGCAGGACTATCCTCAGGGATACAAAATTGTGTCCCCTTACATTCCAGATAAACTAAACTTTGCTGGAGAAATAGTTCCACTGGAAAATTTTGAAGTGCGAGAAAGGATCGAACGAGAATTTATTGTAAATACTTACTTTCATTCTTTAACCATTCTGGCTATTAAGAGGGCTAACAGATGGTTCCCAATAATCGAACCGATACTTAGGCAAAATAATATCCCAGATGATTTTAAGTACCTATGTGTTAATGAAAGCAATCTTGAAAATGTCATATCACCAGCCAATGCAATGGGGTTTTGGCAGTTTTTAAAAGATACAGGGGAAAAATACGATCTCGAAATTAACCGGACTATCGATGAGAGATATCATGTTGAAAAATCCACACAAGCAGCATGTGATTATTTGAATGATGCATACGAAATGTATGGCAGTTGGACGATGGCAGCAGCATCCTATAACATGGGAACAAATGGTACATCCAATCAAATCGATAGACAACAGACGGACAATTTTTATAACCTTGTATTAAATCCAGAAACATCCCGTTACGTTGCTCGTATTATAGCATTTAAGTATATAATGAAAAATCAGCATAAGTATGGATATGATATAAAACAAAGTGAATTATACGAACCGTTAAGATTTTATGAAGTGATTTTGGATAGCACCGTAACTGATTTTGCAAACTATGCCAGTGCTTTGGGTATTAATTATAAAATACTGAAATTATACAACCCCTGGTTGAGAGATAACTATCTTAATAATACAACGGGGAAAATTTATAAAATAAAGGTCCCGAAAAAAGGCAGCATAGAAATATTAAATTAAAAACCTTGTGCTTTTGAATAATGATTCTTTTTGTAAAATTAAATTCTTAATATTTTATGAAGGATTCACATAACTATTAATGTCTCCGAATTAAAGCTCAGCAATATTTTTTACTTCACCGCTTGCTGAGTTTATCCAAAGCACTAGCGATGTATTGTCTCCGTAAAAATTAACAATCCAATCTGCTGAATTTACAATACTTATACTGTCTATAGATTTACTCGGTACCAGAAACATATCAATTCTTGATGTGGGATTTATTGTTCTGAAGTTGTTCACATCATTTCTTCTAAACAAGAGTTCTAATACTTCCGGGCTATCACTGTAATTAGCTGCCGGGTCAATTGATGAGGTAGAGAGTGTTCCAAACACAGCACTCATTATATTTTTTGCTGTCGCATTCTTCACAAAAGATAACATAGTATTAAAATTTACTGGGGATTTTACGGGTCCTGCACCAAAAACAGGCACATAAAATTCGTTACTTTGCTGTACATCCGACTGCATAATATATACAAAAGCATTAAACGAATTTGTTTGTAGTAAATCAATTTCGCCGTTTGTGTTAACTTCCCTACCATATATAGCTGCCAGCATTGCATCTGCAGAAAAATCTGTTCTTGCGGTACGTAATACATCATCAAGCTTTTCTTTTGCTGTTATTTTTCCGTCTTCAGTACCATTAAGAAGGTTTTCTACATTATCACATGATACAGCAAATAATACTATTGTAATAAAAAATGATGCGAACGATAACCTCATTCAAATAACTCCTTATAAAAATGGTTTTTATTTATAGGCTTATTTTTAGTGCTTTATATGTTTCACTTAGATACGAGAAACACTTTTTTGAACAGTGTTAGTTGTAAATTTGCAATTATTAAATTCAAATAAAAGGAGAATTAAATGCCCGAAAGAATGATAACCCAGTTTATGGAGATGGTTAGAATCGATAGTGAATCAGGTAATGAAGCAAAGTTTATAGAATATCTTAAAGGTGAGTTTGAAAAAATAGGTGCAGCTGCTGAGAAAGATAACTATGGAAATCTAATTGCAAAACTTCCACCAAAAGGAAGTAATGTTAACGAACCAATTTTACTTTCCTGTCATGCTGATACTGTAAAGCCAGGAACAGGAATTAAACCTGTATTAGATGATGGCATAATCAAATCGAGCGGAAACACAATACTTGGTGCTGATGATAAAGCCGGTATAGCAGAAATGCTTGAAGCCTTGCGCATCGCTGAGGTAAGACCTGCAATAGAAATTGCTATAAGCAGACAAGAGGAAGTTGGGTTAATAGGTGTAAAGAATCTTGATTATAGTAAAATAAAAGCAAAGAAAGGATTCCTATTTGATAACGATACTTTAGAAACAATCGTAATCGGGGGTCCGTCATATTTTGCGATTGATGTTACAGTGACGGGTAGATCAGCACATGCTGGTATGGAGCCGGAGAAAGGTATAAATGCAATTCAGGCTGCTTCTAATGCTATTAGCAAACTTAAACTCGGAAGATTGGATAAAGAAACAACTGCTAATGTTGGGGTGATTAATGGCGGGATTATAAGGAATGGAGTTCCCGAGACAGTAAGTTTCTTAGCCGAGTGTAGAAGTCTCGATCACAAAAAAGCACAAGCACTTGCTGTGGAGATGAAAATGATAATCACTGATGAGGTTGAAATATACGGTGCCAATGCGGATGTAGAAATTGATAATTTATGCAAAGCCGTTTCTATTCCTGAAAATAGCTGGACGGTTGAAGCATCAAAGAAAGCCTTGCATAAAGCAGGTATTGATGCAACAACCACGTTTATCACCGGATTTACAGATGCATCAATTTATAATAACCACGGAATTGAAATGGCTGTTGTTGGTATAGGCGCGAAGCTGGAACATTCACTTGAAGAACATATTTATGTTGAGGATATGAAGAAGGCAGTAGTAATGATAGTTGAGTTATTAAAATTGTCTGCAGAATAGAAATATTATTTACGCAACTGATTATATTTTTTCATAAAAGTTTTCACTCTTTTGTCATCGACTTCATTCTTCCAACTACCATCTTTCTTAAAATGAGAGCCAATAATAAATGCATTTGTAATTGGATAATAATTTTCAACATTATCGATAGTTATACCGGAACCGAGAATAACAGGAATGTTTACTACTTCTTTTACCTTTTTAACATCGTTTATATCGGGCTCTTTCCCTGTTGATGAACCACTGACAATTATTCCATCACTTAAAAAGAACTCTGCAGCGTTTGCCGTTTCTTCTATACTAACATCGGATGTAATCGAGTGTGAGCTATGTTTCTTCTTAACATCAGTAAGTATTAAAATATTCTCAGCGCCTATCTGTTTTCGATAGCGTAATAATTCTCCTGCATCCGATTCTATAATTCCTTCATCTGCAACATGAGCAAACACAAATCCTTCAGCTCGAATAAAATCAAGACCAGCTGAATGTGCTGCTCCTAAAGCCTCCCTGTTTGCTCCTGCAAGAATTTGAATTCCGCATGAAAGGTTTGTACTATTTTTAATTTCGTAACCGATTATGCTCATCATTGAAGTAATTTCCGGACCAGCCTTCCGCTTTAAATATGGTATATCGTGCATGTTTTCAATTACAATTACGTCAACATTATTCTCTTTATATATCAATGCTTCTTTTTTAGCGTGATCAATTATTTCTTTTACATTACCATTATAGTTTGGTGTTCCGGGAAGTGCGACGACGTGTATCACTCCAATTACAGGTTTGTAAATTTTAAAAACAGGTTTATCGTTCATTTAGGTTCCCAATGTATACCGTCACAAGGTATGTAGTTTTCGGTAGGATGTTTATCGTGCTTTAGGCAAAGTACAGCCGAAGGATCAAAGTGTTTACACGTAGAGCAGAGAGAGGAATCTATCACTTCTTTATTCTTTGTTTCAAACTTCTTATAACTCAAAAAGGCTGGATGAATAATAATTCCATAAATTGCTGCGATCCAAATTAATATCCACAATTGCTCACTGATATACGATTTTAATATCCAAACTGCCGGGATTACAATAGCAGTTCTTATAATTGTCCAAAATATTATATCACCCATATCACTTGCTTAAAATTGATTTCAATTTTCATCAGGATAAGATAGAAATTAAAGAAATTTTACAAAATAATTAGGAGTTATTAAGATACTTTAAACGATCACCGTAACTTGTTGGTTTTACAATAATATATTATAATTAGATGTCAGAAAAAAATTTGTTTCTGAAAAAATAAATAAAAAACCGCTTCGAAAAGCGGTAAAAATTACTTATATTTGTTTGTTATGTGAGCGCGGGTGGTTTCGAACCACCGACCCTCTGCTTAAAAGGCAGATGCTCTACCACTGAGCTACGCGCCCAAAAAAATAGAACAACAAATATATAGAGATTGAAAAATTAATACAAATTAAAGCATTTCTAAGGAATTAACATTATGTCTGGAGTAACAAACAAAAACACAAATCTTTTAATATGCGATGATGATGAAACTCTATGTTATCTGTTAAAAGAGCAGCTATTGGAGGAGGGTTTTACCGTTGATACTGTATATGATGGTAAATTTGCAATTGATGCCATAAAGAAAAATACTTACGATGTGTTGCTTCTCGATCTGAATATGAAAGAAGTTCAGGGCGAAGAAGTTATAAAATTTGTTACTGAGTATAAACCATCAATCCAGATTATTGTATTATCGGCACAAGGAGAAATGAGAAAAGCGATTGAATGTATCAAAGCCGGCGCGTATGATTTTATTACCAAACCATATGAGTATGAAGATCTGCTACTAACACTTAACCGCGCTCTTGAACATAAAGATCTTATTGTAAAAACAGAACTGCTCACAAAGGAAATACATAAAAAAAGTTCAGATGCAATTGTAGGTGAAAGTGATGAACTGAAACGTGTTCTCAGTTTAGCAAACAAAGCTGCAATGTCGGATTCAAATATTTTAATCGAGGGTGAAACCGGGACAGGTAAAGAGCTGTTAGCAGAATACGTTCATAAACACTCTGCAAGGAGTGAAAAACCATTTGTTATAATTAATTGCGCTTCATTACCGGATCAACTTATAGAGAGCGAATTGTTTGGTCATGAAAAAGGAGCATTTACAGATGCAAAATCCACAAAACAAGGTTTGGTTGAAATAGCACACGGGGGCACATTATTTTTAGATGAGATCGGAGAACTTAGTTTGACATTGCAGCCAAAGCTCTTGCGATTTCTGGAAAATGGTGAGTATAGAAGAATAGGTGGTGTAATTAGTCTTAAATCGAATGTTAGGGTAATTGGTGCAACAAATAAAAATTTATTGGAAGAAGCGGAAATGAAAAATTTCAGGAAAGATCTTCTTTTCCGCCTGAATGTAATCACATTGGTTATACCACCTTTAAGAGAGAGAAAAGATGATATTATGTTACTTGCAAAATATTTTCTTAAAGACAAATCACCGGTCAGATCCCCAAAAAATCTATCCCCTGAAGCTGAGGAGGTTTTAGTTAACTATTCGTTTACCGGAAACATAAGAGAGCTGGAACATATAATTGAACGTGCAATTATTTTTGCTGACAGTGACTTCATTCATCCAGATGATTTAAACCTTCCTCAATCTTATCAAAATGGATCGCATAATCTGTCCTCAAATATATCTGATGACAATGAAGAAATCCTAAGTATGGAGGATCTGGAAAAATGGCATATTCAAAAAGTTTTAAACAAAAACCATTGGGATCGTACAAGAACAGCGAATCAACTCGGGATAAGTCCGAAGACTCTTTATACAAAGATTAAGAAATACGAACTAAAACCAATCAAATATTAATGCCCGATGAAATTATTCCTGGGATTGCAGCTAATGACTTATTAAAAGTCCAGAATACTTCCATTGCAATCGCAGATGAAAATCAAAAAATAGTTTGGTTTAATCAAAGTTTTAAAGAAGACGTAGGCGGGGGCAGGATAAAGGGTAACAACTTCATAACTATGTTTTCTATTCCGGAAAACATTATACTGTCCAATAAAAAATCATTACTTGCACAAAACCAACAGAACAATCTTGGATTCCATTTAACAGAGATTCTTAAATGTGAATCTTTAATTATATCTCCCTGTTTCTTTGAAGAGGATCTGCTGGCAATTATTCTCAATTGTGCTAATATAAGCAGGAGCGATTTGGGGATAATAATTTTTCATGGGAAAAATGATAAGTCTGAATTTTTATTTTATGATCCTGAGAATCAAATTAACAATAAAGATGATGTCGAAAAATCAATTGCCTCGGATTTTTCCTTCATAAACAAATGGCTTCACTTAAATAAAAAATCATTACTTGCACAAAACCAACAGAACAATCTTGGATTCCATTTAACAGAGATTCTTAAATGTGAATCTTTAATTATATCTCCCTGTTTCTTTGAAGAGGATCTGCTGGCAAAAATATTCAGCTTTTGAGATAAACATTGTAGAACAATTATCTGCCCTACTATCATTTGCAATCAGTAATCTTGATACTAAGGAGCTAAACAAAGCACTTGAGAAAAGATTACTTCAAGCACAAAAGCTTGAAACTATTGGCAAACTTTCAAGCGGAATGGCTCACGATTTCAGCAATCTCCTTTCAAGTATTTTCGGTAGTCTAAATCTTCTAAGAAAAAGAGTGCCTTCCAATGATGACACAAAAAAACTAATTGATAATATTGAAAACTGTTCAATTCGAGCTCGTGATCTTACGAAGGGACTTCTTTCATTCGGTAAGCCAACACCAAAGCGAAAGGAACTTGTAAAACCGAATTTACTAATAATCGAAATATCAAAAGTAATCTCTCAAACCTTTCCAAAGACAATTTCTTTTGAAGAAAAATCCGAGATGAATCTGTATGATGTACTTGGGAACAGCACTGAGATTTATCAAATTTTGCTTAACCTATGTGTTAATGCAAAAGAAGCGAACAATGAAGAGGGAACAATAAAACTATTTGCGGAAAACATTACGATTGATGATAAAAACATTGTTAATTATCCTCTCCTGGAAAAAGGTAATTATGTATGCATCTCAGTTGAAGACGACGGTGAAGGAATAGATGAAAATCATTTACAAAAAATATTTGATCCATATTTTTCGACTAAATCCAAAGAACAGGGGTCGGGACTTGGGCTTTATGTTTCATACGGAATTATCAAAGCTCACAATGGATTAATTGATGTTACAAGTAAGGTGGGCACCGGAACCCGGTTTGATGTTTACCTCCCTTCTTATGAACCGATGAAGGAGAAAAAACCACACCTTGCAGATAATATAATCTTACTTGCTGATGATGAAGAGATGTTAAGCGACTTGCTTGCGGAACTTCTGGAGTCGAATGATTATAATGTAATAAAAGTATCCTCCGGGAAAGAAGCATTAAAGGTTTTAACAGAAGAAATTAAAGTTGATCTGGCAATTATTGATTACAATATGCCCGAACTAAATGGTTTGGATACAATTAAAGAGATAAGAAAATTAAATTTTAACCTGCCGGTTATTCTCTCCTCCGGTGCGTCTGAACAACTTGATGGAATTGATTTTGATCAATATAAAATCAATGGCAGAATAGAAAAACCTTATGAATTTGATACAATGCTAACTACCATACAGCAGTTAATCTAACTGCTTGCTTCCTCATCAATCTTTATCATTTTAATGTTCTTCGTATAATCCGATAATATTGGCTCCCTTACAGCATTAAACTGGTTAAGCACATCATTTATTTCCTTTATCGCCACATCAATGTATTTAGTTTTGCTTAACATAACTTCTTTAGAAATCTCATCCTTTTTCAGTTCTCTTTTTATGGCTGCAGAAGATAGACTTAATAGCGTAAGGGGCTGTTTTATTTTGTGATTTGCTGTAACCACTGTTGCAAAATATGTATTTCGCTTCTCTGCTTCGACAAGCCGTTTATTAGTATCCGAAAGTTTAAGAGCAGATTTAACACGTGCTAATAGCTCAGTTTTGTTGAAAGGTTTTTTTATATAATCAAACGCACCTGCATCTAGACCATCTTTTGTGTCTTCAGCGTCTGTTTTTGCTGTAACCAGTATAACCGGAATATTTAATGTGCGTTCATTTTTAACAAGTGTTTTACAAACTTCTATTCCGTTAATATCCGGCATCATCACATCGAGAAGAATTAGATCTGGCAGTTCTGATTGTGCTATTTCAATCCCAGTTTTACCGTCATAAGCAGTAAGAACGGCGTACCCTTCGTTCTCAAGTCTTTCCTGAAGCAAAAATACGTTTTCTGGTAAATCATCTATAACTAAAATTCTTTTCATCTCACTCTACACTTATTTTAGAAAACAATTGATTTATTTTATAAGTTATTGTTGTAGAATCAACCGGCTTAGATATATAATCGTCAAACCCTTGATTAAGTATAATGTTTTTATCATTCGCCATGGCTCTTGCTGTTACGGCAAAAACTGTGAGGTCCTTCCAGTCCGGATTTTCACGTATCTTTTTAAGCGTTTGAAATCCATCCATTCGAGGCATCATTATATCCAGCAAAATTAGGTCTGGCTTAGTTTGTTTTAAGATGTTTAAGCATTCGACACCATTTTTTGCAAGTATTGTGTTATAATTACAAGCACCAACGATTTCATTCATTGTAAAAAGTGTATCCTCATCATCATCCACTATTAGAACCACTTCAACTTTATTGTTTTGTTCGTTTTGCATATTGTCCTCGGTTAACCTGCTTTCTTCAATAAAGTTTTTGTTGCTTTGAAATGAATATGTTTCGGGACATTTTTCGTGCTGTTCTATTCTATCTCTCACAACTTTCAGTACATCAAGGTGGTGGCCTCTTGTTTTAACTGCTATGTTTTCAACAATGTTGTTTAGTGATCTTTTTTCTTCGGGTGTAATATCCTTTGCCGTACTTATTAATAGCGGGATATGCTTTGTTCTCAGATCAGATTTAAGCATATGGGAAAGTGTTATGCCGTCCACTTTTGGCATCATAAGGTCTAATATAACTAGATCCGGTAATACTTCTGCAATCTTATTAAACGCAAATTCACTGTCTCTTATAAACTCTATCGATATTTCTTTATCACTAAATTCTTTTTTAAATTTTTCAAATTCTTGCTCATCATCATCCACGATCACGATCTTTCTAATTTCTTTATTCGCAAGCTTTTCTAATCGCGAGAAAGCAGATAAGAACTTGTCCGGAGCAATTGGTTTTATAAAAAACTCAAATGCACCTAAACCATAACCAATCTGCTTATCGCCGTTAATTGAAACAAGAATTACAGGAATATCTTTTGTGACATCGTTTTCTTTTAACTCCTTTAAAGCAGTCCAGCCGTCTTTATTGGGCATCATTAAATCTAATGTTATTGCAAATGGTTGTTTATCAATTGCCTTCTGAATTCCGACTTTGCCATCTTCAGCAAAAATAACTTCATATCCCTTAGAGCTTAAATACTGACCAATTGTATATCTGACTTCCTTATCATCATCAATAACTAGTATCGGGTGTTTATTGTTTTTTATTAACGTTTGGATATTCAAACGATTGTCTTTTTCCTTTTTATCTTCTTCAACTAATTTAAGCGGGATTGAGAAAGTAAATGTGGCTCCGGTGCCTAGCTTACTTTTAATTGTTAAATCACCGCCCATCAAATCTGCTATCTTCTTACATATTGATAATCCAAGTCCTGTTCCACCATATTTTCGGGTTGTTGATCCATCGGCTTGCCTGAATTCATCAAATATAACTTTTTGATCCTCTTCAGAAATTCCAATTCCGGTATCTGAAACGTCGAAATATAATCTGTCTTCTGCTTCATGTATCTTAAGCTTTATATTTCCTCTGTCAGTAAACTTTATTGCGTTACCCAACAAATTAATTAATACCTGGAGTACTTTACCCCTGTCTGTTTTCACAACAATCCTTGTATTTGCATCCTTCTCTATTTCAAATTTAATTCCCTTGTTTTCGATAAGCGGGTAAACCGAACTTGATGCTTCGTGAATAAGTTCCTCTAATACTACTTCTTCATAAATTAATTCCATTTTACCAGCTTCAATTTTAGAAAGATCGAGGATATCATTAATCAAAGCCATCAACCTGCGTCCACTGTTAAGTACTACTGCTAATCTCTCATGGTTTTTTCCATTGAGATCGGCTTTTTCCAAAATTAATTCTGTAAGTCCCAGTATTGAATTCATTGGTGTGCGAAGTTCGTGCGACATACTTGCGAGAAACTGCGATTTAAGTTTTGTTGATTCTTCTGCTTTATGTTTTTGATATTCTAATTCTTTGGCTTGTGTGGTTAATTCATTATGAAGTTCAACTAAAGTGTCGTTCTGTTTCTTAATTTTAATATTTTGTTTTTGATACTCATCATTAAGTATTTTTAACTCACTTACAAAATTTTCAAGCTGCATTAATGCATTTGCATTAGTTAATCCGATTGCAAGCTGATCCTTTATTTTTTGCAGGTATTCTTTTACATCATTCGAGGGCTTTGCAATAGAGCCAAGCTCAAGGATGGATATTATTTTATTATTGTAGAAAACCGGAACCAGCAAAAGATATTTTAACTTTAAACTTGTTAACCCCGCAGATATTACGGGCAGATTCTCATCCGATGTAATTTCTAACACTTCCTTATCTCGCATGAGAAGTTCGTAAAAACCAAATTCATCCTTGTTAACGTTTTTCGCTTGATCATGTCCATATGAACTTAATAATTTTAAATTGTCCCCTTCAACTATATAGAGAGCTCCAATTAGAAACCCGCAAGTCTTAATAATTTTTTCTAGTGCTGCTTCCGAAATCTCCTTAAGTGTTGGATTTTGATTAATTAACGTTATAAACTCTGAGTATTCGGTCTTTGCCCTTTGGTTTTTTTCCAGTTCATCAAGCATTAAATTAAATGCCTGTCCAAGATTACCGATTTCATCTTTACTGCGCACTTTAATTTTATATTTAAAATTTCCTATTCTGGTTTTTTCTGTTGCATCGCTTAAATCGGTTATTTGTTTTCTAAGTTTGCCGGTAAATAAAAATGTTAAGATTAATGAAAGGGCTATTCCGGTTATCCCGATTATCACAAAGAGATCCCTCAAAGTTGATCTTAATTCAGCAGCTTCACCCATCTGTGTAAATATGAGGAATGAAATTCCGTTATCATAAGCCGGGTTAATTGCTGGCTTATAAAGTGTTGCAAGAATATCACTCGATTCAGCACCTTGTGAAAAAACATCGAAGTTATTTTTATTATTCAGATACTCGATTGCCTGTGTTAATACATATAAATATTTCTTATTAATATTTGAGTTCGAAATGTCGGTAGGGGTTCCATTCCAATTAATTGCTAGATCCGAGTTGATTTTTTCTGCTAGATTATTAAGTAACTTCTCATCCAGAATTAATCCATAATAGAATAATTTACCGCTTGGGCTATGATACTCTGAAACTATCGCGTAAGGATTACGTTCAAAGAAATGATCTAGTTTATAGGCAGTTTTAGGAGGGATAACATCTGGGGTAAATGCAGATCTGAGTATTCTTTGCGGATTATTAGTATCAATTTCTAATATAAAATCAAGATTTAGTGTGTTTAGTTTTTTCTTACTAAACGCACTATTAACATCTTCGGGGGTTAAGCTTAAATAATTGTCTTCAGCTTCAAGTAGTTTGTTTCTGTATGCGTATATGAAATTATTTGCTGAATTGACGAGGCTTTGAGATTTTTGAGTAGATAGAGTTTTATACAGAATTGAGTACGAAGCTGTTGCAGTAATCCCCATAATTGATAGTACTACAACAAAATTTATAAGAACTATTCTTAGGCTTAACTTCATACACTAGACTTCTCGCTGCATAGTTCTACGTATCGTAATTAACAACTCATCAAAGTCGTATGGCTTGCTTATAAAATCACTCGCTCCAAGTTCAGCAGAGTGCAAAGCACTTTTTACATCGTCATATCCGGTAAGCACTATGGTTCTTACATCAATATTTTTAAATTCTAATTCCTGCAGCAAATCAAAACCATTTTTACCCGGCATCTTAAGATCTAAAAAAATAAGATCAACAGAATTGTGATTAATGTATTCCACCACGCCTTCTCCGCTAAGGAGATAGCTAGTGTTATAACCCACTGCAGTCAGTTCTTCTGAGAGAGCCTCACACAGGTTAATGTCGTCATCAACAATTAATATCGATTCCATTACTAATTCATTTCTTCGTTTGTAGAAGATTCGTTTAGTTTATAATATTGAATCCTGTCCTGCTGTCTCTTTCTTTCAGATTTGATCAGATTTTTTGTGTCTGGGTGAGCAAATCTTTCCTTTAACGTAGGTACTAATTCTGCTTTAAGTAATATTATCAATTCTTTTTTCCTTACTACCGTCTCATCACTACCCGTCAAATATCTGATTCCAAATACCCACCATGGCAAGTCTTTAAGAAAAGGTATGCCATTTCTTACAACTGTTTCTTCGTTGACAAACAAACCGCCTAATACTGCTTCTTCCCCATCAAGCATTACTACCTGGGTTGTAGCATTTGTTTTCCTAATCTCGGTAGTTGTTTCACTTTGTGAGAAGGAACTCCGTTCAACAATGATATTCAATAAAATATAATCCAGACCTTCTTCATTTTGAGTATACGGTGTTACATCTATAATTGTACCGGTAGGAAAGAATTTTTCGACTGTATTACCTGCAAAATCTCTGGTTCTAACAGAAAAATCTGATCCAACCTGGATACTTCCTTTGCTCTTATCTCTTACAATTATACTCGGGCTTGATATGATTTCTCCTAAGCCTTCCTCTTCAAAGAATCTAAATAATGCTGTTGCCTGACCAAAGAAATTACCAATTCTAAAATCTTTAGTCCATCCCACATTGAAATCGGGTTGCAAGGCCTGGGTACTTCCACCACCAGAACCACCATCCTCAGAACTTTGAGCGCTTTCTGTTTCTGTTCTTAATAATCCTGTTAATTCCGAACTCCCCCCGGAAAGTAGTACATGCCAATCGATACCTATTTTTTTAGAATTTTGTACATCCATTTCAAAAAACACAGCCGATATTTTAACCTCTCTTGTATCAACAGATGCATATGTTTCTTGTGTGCGTGTTTCCTCTTCTATTTTACTTTTAATAACTATTAAGTCCTGCTTTTCTTCAAATTGAAGATTCGCATATTGAACCATGATAAGAAGGGCTTTGTCATAAGGCATATTAACAATTTCTACTCCTATAGGGTCTGTTCTTTCGACAGTGCTTACAATTCTCTTTCCGGTAGAGCTTTCGCTTACTTTGCTTAGTAACTCAACAGCCTGGTTAAAAGGTAAAGCCTCGGACATTGTAACAATATCATCTGGATTATTATAGTCTTTGAATCTTCGTTCCCAGTATTGCTGCGGAAATATTTGCATTATAAGGAAAAGAGAAAAAATGAAGTATATTATAGTTGTTTTCATGATTACACTCTTATTATTTTTTTATTATAATTCACGTTCCAGTTCCAGATTGACTCTTTCAATTATTCCACCTTTATTAAGAATGAAACTTGCACTATTGGCTTCATAATCAATTTTTGTTAGATACCCGAGATAAACTTGCTCACCTTCCCAAACCAGATATGTGTTGCCATGCGTATCTGCAACAAAAGCACCTTCAGGTATAAGGGCCAATAGTTTAGCTGCTTGTACATCTAGTAATTGATCAACATTCGGTGGTATTTCATTTCTTATTAATGGATAAAAAGCGTCGTAAAGTGGTTTTGTCCTAAGATCGTTTTCAACAAATTCTTCGGGGGCAAATCTGCTGTCGTCTGAGAAGTATACTTGTACTATCATATCAAAGTTTATCAGGAACTTTGGTATTCCTTCATCGTCAGTCTTAATAAGATTTCCAAAATCAGCGGTTACTATTTTCTTAAGCTCCTTACTTCGTTCAATCGAATAAATGAGCTTGTAAACCTCATTAAAAAATCCACTTCCTGTAATTTTATATTCGTATACATAGAATTCCTTGTCACGTTCTCTTTTCACAAATTCAATGTTAACTTGAGTTGTATTAGAAAAGTTAGATAACACGTTGTTGACAAAGTTGTAAAATTTAATTGATGAAAGGTCCTTCGGTATATTAAATGTTCTGCTCGAAAGAACTGAATCTAAGATAGCAGAACGTTTTCTTAATGTTGCATACCTTCCAGCTAACTCAACCGGATCGTAGGCATTAGCTTCCAACTCTGCAAGTTTATCCTTTTTTTCTGCAATAGAGCTGTTTTGAAACATAAAGATATATATGCCGCCTGTTATTAAAATAAGCAGTAATAATCCCACTATGCCAAATGTGCTCCTTAGTTTCTTATTCATTGTCTTTTCGGATATGTTAATATATTAAAGGTTAATTTAAACTTGTATGCGTTTCTTTCTCTTAATGGCTCGTAAAACATACTGTTTAGTGTAGCACTTTCTACAGAATACGCAAAATCAGTCAGTGCGTACCTTGATAAGGAATATCCTTCAGCGAGAATAGTTTGATTCTCCTGGCGAGTAAGTTTTGTCAGCCAGATACTCTTTTTTGAACTTGTAAATCTTGACATATCACCCAGAACTTCATGCCATACACCGGCTCCAGCAGTGGCAGAATCCAATATCGCCTGAGTTTGATCGAAACTACTAATTTTACCTTGTAGCTCAGCTATTTTACCAAGCATCTGCTGATTCTGTCTCATTAATAATGTTTTTTCAGCTATTACTTTATCGAGTCTGGTTATCTCACTATTGTTACTTAGTATCTCCTGTGTTACTAAAAATGCGCAAAGGAAAAGGAATGGAAGAATTGCATAACTATGCCAGGCGAACTGAAAGAGCTTCTGTTCTTCTTTGACTGATTTTGGTAATAAATTAATTCCTTGATGAAATTGATTTAATTCATCATAGTAATCAATTGCAATTGAAACCGGTACACTGAAAGCTGAAAATATTTCCTGGGTCTCTTCATCAAGCTCTGAAAGATCAAGATCGTCGAACTCTAACCTGCTAACACTTGCTTCGGGAAATGTTCCGTAAAAAGAAAGAATGAGATTTTCTGAATCATCTTCTCCACAAACAATAATATTATCCAGAGAAGGTATTCCACCGGTTTCCATCTCCAGAAGAATTTTTGAAAAATAGACATCATAGGTATGCAAATTTGAGGTGCCAATATCTAATGTTGTCCCAATGTGCTTTAATTTTCTTCCTTGAAGAAAAATCAATTTTGTATATTCCTTGCCGATATAAACAATTAACGAATGATCATCAGGAAAGAATTTCTTCTTCTTTGCTACATAATACGCAAGTGATATATCCGAACTTTTTACCGTTGGTATCTTATAGAATCTTCTGTTATTTTGGTTCGCTAATGAGTTAATTAGGTTTACACATGCTACATCACCGGCAATAAATACAGAAAGTAAAGACTTATCCGAGAGTTCTGTATAATCAATGCTATCCCTTTCAACAGAAACATTTTTTGTCTCTAAAATTTCATCTATGATTAGCTGCTTAAGTTTTAAAGGTTTTTGAGGTTTTGGACCTTCGTAAAGATGATAGTAAATAGTAGGCTCTGTTAACGCCGGTATAAATAAATATTTGCTTAAATTCAATCCGGCAAGAGCATTTTGAAGATCGTTTGCTCCGGTTGTTTGAAAATCACTTTCCAGTGAAGTGGAATCTCCATCAAGTCCTTCAAGTTGAAGAACGTCTCCATCCATACTTAACCCGCTAGATTGAGATTCAACCTCAACAGCAGAACGTGCAACACTTATTGAAGCTGTCCTGAGAACTTTGAGTTTATCAGATTCGCTATCTTTACTAATGACAGCTACTTTTGTGTCGTTTCCTTCGCAGTATATACATACAAGTGGTTTCATGATGCTGATAATATTTGTTGTATTCTAGTTTTATTGTTTGCGTAAACTATTGCTGTTTCGCGTGTTATCAATTTTTGCATATAAAGTCTCTTAAGGTCCTGTTCCATAGTAATCATACCTTGCACTCCACCCTGATTTATCATCATATAAATTTCACTGGTATTGTTGTTCTTTATGGCTGCCTTAATGCTGGGTGTCATTACCATTACCTCTTTTGCCATAACTCTCTTACCATTAATAGTCGGTACCAGTTTTTGTGATATTACTGAAATAAGCACATCAGCCAAACGGTTACGTACTCTATCCTGCTCTAGCTCATTAACCTCTGCTATGATCCTATCTAATGACTCTGTGGCTGAGGAAGTATGAAGTGTTGAGAACACTTTATGTCCAGTATCAGTAACTTCCAAAGCTGCCATAATAGTGTCCGCATCCCTCATTTCACCCACTACAATTATATCCGGATCCTGTCTTAGAGCTTGCACGATACCTTCTTTAAAGCTACGAACATCCCGACCAACCTCTCTGTGTTTAATAAGCGAGACGTTCGATGTATGCACATATTCAATAGGGGCTGCAATTATTATTACATGTGCCGGATCAAATTTATTGTGGTGATCAATAATTGAATCTAAGGTAGTTGATTTTCCAGAGCCTGTAATTCCGGTGATAAGCGTAAGCCCAAATTTTATATAATTATGACTTAGTGATCTAACAGCGAGTGGGTGGAAGTCTAATGACGCCAATGGTCGAACAGACAAATTAATCAAACGCATATTCATGGCAAGCGTATCCAGATCAAAATAGGCATCTGCTCTGAATCTTACGTTTAGTTTTCGTTTTTCATAAAAGTATGTATAGCTAAAATCCAGGTTACGGTGTTCTATTAAAAACCGTCTTTGATTTTCATTAAATAGGTTAACAATTATAGTTGCCGATTCATCCTCTGTAAATTGCGGCAGGTCTCTTACTCTCTCTTTAACACCGTGGATTCTCATCCAGATGTATCCTTCATTTCCATGACCCCCTATCTCAATATCTGAAGCTTCATTCTCAATCATCAACGTAAGTGTTTTATTAACAAATTCCCGTAATGCCATTTTTTTCTGATCTGATAGGTTGTCCGCATTTTCGGCAATGTATTCAACTCTGTCCGGACCCATATAGGATACTGGAATTTCACTTACAAAGTCTTGAAGAATTCTTTTTTCTTCATCTATTGTCAGAACGTTGGTCTCAAACAATGTAAAAATTACTCATTTTATTATTATCAAGATTTATTCTTTCGACATAAATTATATATGCTGTTATCAATCCTATGGTGTAACCCATAAGTTTGATACGAAAAATCAACTACTGAATCATTCATCCGTTGTAGATGACAGTACTTCTTCAATTGATGATAATCCAAGTTTAACTTTGCTCAACCCAGATTCTCTAAGATTCATAGTTCCATCCTTAGCCGATTGAATTCTAAGACTTTCCTCATCAACTTCAGCGCCAGATTTGACGATTAGCTGTCTGATTGCCTTTGTAAAGTAAAAAGCTTCGTGTATTGCTAATCTTCCTTTATATCCGGTACCGCCACATTTTTCGCAGCCAACTGGTCCATAAACAGTGTGTTTTCTCCATTCACTAATATTTAATCCTGCTGCTTTCATTAATCCTTCATCAAAATTACTTATGGTCCGTTTACAATTAGAACAAAGCCTTCTAATCAACCTCTGTGCCACGATGAGATTAATTGCGTAAGCGATCAGAAATGGCTCAATTCCCATTTTGAATAATCGAGAAACTGCACTTGGGGCGTCATTAGTATGTAAAGTTGAAAATGTGAGATGTCCGGTATTTGCTAGTTTTATGGCCGTTTCCGCAGTTTCTTTATCTCGCATCTCACCAACAAGTACAATATCAGGATCGTGCCTTAGTATAGATCTTATAGCTTGTTCAAAACCCATTTTAAAACCGATCTTGAGCTGGCGAGCACCTTCAATAACATATTCTACTGGATCTTCAACAGTGAGAACATTTACTTCGGGATTTACAACCTGATAGAGAGCAGCAACAAGTGTTGTACTCTTACCACTACCTGTCGGACCTGTAAGAATTACCATCCCCTGGGGTTGATTTATTGCTTTTACAAACACATCCTTATTAAATCCGACTAGTCCTAGCTTATCAAGATCTTTTATTACCTTCCTGTCATCAAGAATTCTTATTACAACACTTTCAAATTTATGTCTTAGCTCAGTGCCAACAACAGGGAGTACAGACACCCTAAATCGTATTACATGATGATCTATTTCACGCTGAATAAAACCATCTTGTGCCTGCTCTCTTTCAAATCTATCCATTCCCTTTCCCCTGTCTTTTACAACTGCTGCAACAGCTTCGGGAAGAGTATTCTCCTGGACATGCCATAATTGCAATATCCCGTCCGTTCTAAAATAAATTTCTGTTTTTCTATCTTTCTGTGGAATGAAATGGATATCACTTGCACCTCTCCTTACTCCTTCGACCAGAGCACCCTCAATTAAATTAATCAGAGCACTTTTATTTATTTCGGCATCTAGTTCATCTTCGTCAAGTATATTTTCTTCTGTTTCATCAACCTGAAAGAGATCTTCATCTTCTGCGAGGGCTTTTAAAAATTCATTTTCAACGGGGACAATTCTTTTTATTAATTCATCATAATCTGATTTATTAATAAATATTACTTCATATTTGGTTGCATTCATTCCAAATGCAATTCTTGGTATATGTCTGTTGGTAGGATCAATTGCAGCAAGTATCAGCTTATCCTTTATTCTTTCATCATACATAAAAGGAATGACTGAGTTCCTGATCATCAATTCTTTTATTGAATCCCCGGTATGATCCATCATGTTTTTTATGGCAGTAATTCGTTCATCCGGAATTTCTGAAGTTTTGGTTTCCAATTCCCGGAAGGCATATAATATCGCGACTTCACGAAATATTTTGTCATGATCAAAATCGAAATCCTGAACTAAAATCTGTGCTAGGTTCCTTCTGATCTTACTTTTATCATTTGCCTTTGCAATTAATGCTTTTTCAAGAATTGTGGTGTCGATTATTCCTTTTTTATAAAGCAAGTAACCAATTTTATCGGTCATTTCGAGATTGGTTTCGATCATACTGCTGTCTTCTCCAACTCCATAATATTATGACTCACTCCTGGTGTTTTTGGTCTTACTGTTGCCGTCTCTGCAGATACCAAAGTTAATGCTATCATTATTACCATTATTATCATGGCAATAACAACCTGAATGATCTCGATCAGATTTTTCAACCTATAAACCGTTTCGCTCTCATAATAATTTGCTAACTGTAGTGCAGTATTTTTAATCGTTCCAGATTCCTCCCCCGAATGAAATCTGGACAAAGCAGTTTCAGTAAAAACGGTTGATGCTTCAAACGCTTCGGTCATACCCACACCTTTTTGAAGCATTAAAGGTATAGCAACTTTCTTTATTCTGCTTTCAAAATATTTATTATCAGTTGCTTCGGCTGCTATTCTTATTGGTTCAATGCTTTCTGCAGATCCATGATATAACGTATAGAACACACGGCAGAACACTTCAATCACTGTCTTATGAATTAAATTACCTATAACTGGAAATTTCATAATGTGTTGATCAAAGACTAGCTTTCCTTTTGGCGTTCTGATATAAATTACAAGTGCAATTGGAGGAATAAACATCAAAGCTGATATTAATAAAGGATTTGCGACAAGAAAATCACTCATTTTAAGTGTAAAGGCCGTCATGGGGGGTAGATCAATACCAAACCTTACAAACAATTTTGCAGTTTCAGGAAAGATGTATCCAACATAAAATAATACTGCAAGTAGTAAGACAAACATTGTTACTGCCGGTGTAATTAAAGCACTTCTTAAACTTTTTCTAAATTCTTGTCTTCTTTCAAGGAACTTAGCGGTTGCTTTATATATTTCGGCCATGTTACCGCTTTTGGAAGCAAGTCCAAGCATATAAGCTGTAAACTTTCCGAAGATGCCATGATACTTAAGAAATGTGGCTTCACTGTCTGCCCCTTTTTTCAATTCATTATTTATTTCCTTTAGTGTGTTTGCTAAAGTTACGTTTTCAGTATCGTTAATGAGAAGTGTCATTACTTCGCTATATGCTAACTTCTGCTCAAGTAGTTCGGCGCTTATTTTAACAAACGTTACTAATTCTGATGCGGGAGGTTTTCTCTGAAAATCTAATAGCTTTTTATTTACAGACAAAACCTTATAACCCAGCCGTTGTAATGCCTCCTCTACTTCTCTCTTATCAAAAGCTTTTTGTTCACCTCTTATTGGTTTTTCATTACCTTTTCTTACTTGCGACGGAAGTGCCAGATAATGAACCAGTTATACTCTGACCATTATGCCTCAATGCTGTAAATTTGAACTCAACCATAATCGAACCACCTTCTTAAAATGAAAAGGCTGACAAAACTTAATTATTTCATCAGCCCCTTTTATGAACAGATATAAATACGAGTTAGTTGTTTACTGCAACGCTTATTGAATTTGCTGTGACCGTTGCTGTCGCTTGAACAGGTGTACTGCCATCATTACCTACTTCAGTACCGTCTCCAACGATTGTTATGGTAGTCGGAGATACTGTTGCTGTATATGTTCCGTTCGCTGTAGAATCTAAACCTGTAGGAAGTGTCCAGCCGGTGAAAGTATTTCCACCACCACCCATAGATGTTGGTTTCTTGTAAAACTGCTGTCCCATTGCACTAAGGTTATTCAGATCTGAAATAACACCGTCTCTGTTTGCTGCTGTGGCATTCGCGTTAAAGAGATTAATACCTACAACAACAGCGATACCAACTACGATAACGCCAAGAACGATTAAGAGAAGTTGTTGCTGACCCATTATTTACTCCTATGTTTGTTTGAGGATTATTTATTTAATTAACCACTAAGAGGTATTTAGTTTTAGTTAATTATTCTTTAATTTATTTTGTTTCCTTTTACTGTTGATTCAATTTTCATTGAATCTTCATGTGTTACTACGTCAGTTTCTGTGCCAATCACTGTAAAAAATTAATGAATAACAACCGTATAGATATCATCGCTTGTTACATATGTATCTACCTGAATTGAATCTGTCCCCGTTACTATTTCAGTTCCGGTACCGGTTATTATAACTTGATTGTTAGTAACACTTGCGGTCATAAAATTTCCATTATATGTTGTAACCATCGGAGGAGGAATAGTCCAGCCTAAAAATGATTTTCCACCTCCACCCATTTCTGCTGGTTTTTTATAGTATTGTAATGCAAGTGTTGCAATGGCTGTTGTTTCTTTAATTAAAATATCCCGCTTTGATTCAATAGCATTCGAACTGAACAATTGAATTGCTATTACTATTGCAACTCCGACAATTATCAATGCCAACACTATTAATAATAATTGTTGCTGACCCAATTTCTTATTGCCTTTTAATATTTATAAATCGGCGATTACTTGCGCTAATAATATGCCAGATATCAATCCTTGAGAACTCAATTCATTTCGCACATTAAGAATGATAAATTTTTTTACTGTAAGTTTTACAGGTAAATTTTTCATTACAATTTCATCTTCCCAAAGAACAACATTTTTTCAATTATTCCTTTAACGCCGCTAATCGCATTAAAAGATCTTGCATACATCAGTGCATAAAAAAGATGCCAATTATTTCTAAGAAATATTTCCGTTGGATTTGGAGAGTAATAAAAGAGGAATTTCACCTAATCATTCTGAGTGTAAGTTTTACTAATCGGAAGTAAGAATTAAACGTGCCCTTACACGCTGAGTTGAATTGAGCACTTAATTGTTTTCGGTCAAGATAAAAATTACGGTTGATCGCTTCGTCATTATGAAAATAAACTTTAGCTTCAAATAAAAATTCGCATTCAAAAACTTCGGTAAATTAAACGAGTAATTTTTGCATCGGTGTGAATCATTGCCCCTCTACTCTGATGATTCTTTGGTTTAGTCTGGTTATGAAGTGAACGAAACTTCAAGCCAAATTTATTCGGGAAGTTGTGAAGTAAGGCATATGGGGGAATTACTTATTAACAATACTCATCATATCTCAATTTTTAATAACTATCTCCTTCATTTCATCTCATAATCTCTATAACAGACTGATTCCCAAACTATTTTGTGAATTTTACTCAATTAACTTTTTTAAAAGATCAAATATTGTTATCAAATGAATTTTATTTAGTAAGGTGTCGAGGGTTTGCACGATAATTGTTAACTCTTCCTTCTTAGTTAATTGTAGATAATCTTCCGCAATAACGGAGTTTGAGTTGAACAGTGGACAAATGATGTTATCAATTGCAGCGATATTTTTTGTTTCGTTGCTGATAATAAATGTTAATAAAAGTACTGGGCAAAGAATAACTGAGCTCGCTTCTAATGAGTCTATTATTCAATCCACAGCTTTGGCTGAAGGACTCTTTGAAGAAATTATGGCAAAGGCATTTGATGAGAAAACAATCACTAATACTGTGGCTAATGCCGATTCGCTCTCTTCGGTTTCTGATTTAGGTAAAGATGGTACAGAATTATCTAATACTTCATTTGATGATATTGATGATTATAACAATTATTTAACCATATATAATTCAAGCGGAATAAGTGTGTTCTCTATCAGAGTTAATGTATTCTATGTGGATGAAGATCCACCGTATGGCGAGAGTAGTATCAGAACGTTTCTTAAACAAATAAGAATAGCAATTGATAATCAATATTTGCCTACTACTCTAACATTTAACAGACTGGTTTCATATTAAAATTAGAACAGAAAAGACTTAATGGCATATTTCTTAGATATCGTTGGCTCAATGGTAATAGGTTCTGTTGTTGTTCTTATACTTCTTGTATTAAACCTCAATATTATCTCTTCTTCGAGTGAAAACCTGAATACTAATATTGCTCAAAGAGATTTAACTACCGCTGTCTGGGTCATGGAATATGACCTCTATAAAATTGGTTATCGTACAACAGGAAGTAAAATAGCCACTGCAGATTCAAATGAAATTAAATTCTATACTGATCTTGATAATGATGGTAACCAGGATTCTATTCATTATTATCTTGGTAATGTTTCAGAGTACAGTTCAACATCAAACCCTCTGGACAGACCTTTATACAGAAAAGAGAACAATGAATCTATATCTACTGCTTTCCCTGTAGTAAACTTTAATCTTACGTACCACGACTCAATCGGCAATAGAATAAATTATTCAAGCCTTACCAGTCAGTCAGGAAGAGATATTGTTAAAACAATAACTGTAAAGCTCGCAATCGAATCAGGTGAGCCAATTGAAGGAAATTATCAAATTTCTGAGTGGGCGAAAAAAATAACACCAAAGAATTTAAGATAAAAGGATAGTGGAATGGGCAGATATATAATGATATTGGTCCTTGGAGCGATTATTACTTACAGTATTACCAATATCTCATTGAATCAAAAAACTTCTCAGGGCACACAAAATAGTGTAGATTATTATAGTTATAATATTGCTCATAATATCGCCAACAGTATTATTGATGTTATATTAATACGATTGGCTAACAATGTAAATTACAGGATAACATCACCAACTACTGAACAAATAAACGGTGGATATGTTACTTATACTGTTCAAAGCGACAGTTTAGATGGTGAGGACTTAATTAAAATTGTTGCTTCCTCAAAATATAATGGAGTAACAAAATCTATAACAGTTCACGCAAAAAAACCACCAAGCTTAGAGATAGACCCTAATCTAATGTGTATAACAGCTAACAGTGATGTAAGGATAACCGCTAATTTTTTCGTTGATGCGCGGGATCATACAACCGATGGTGTGTTAATACCACAACAAGGATCTTTTGCTCTTTGGTCTACAAAAGATATTGTAACAATTGGAAATATTGAGGCAGGGGGTACATTTGATAGTGTTGATTACACACCACAAGATCCGCCCAATCCAGCTGTTATTGCTAAAAATCAAGTTTGGCCGGGTGGATTTCCTACAACAATAGAAGAATTAATTAGTAATTATCCAGCTTGGGGGCAATCGCTTAAAGATTTTGCAAAAACAGGTATTAATGGAAGTCAGTATGTGACAGATCCAAATTATCTCATTTTTCCACTACGGGGTGTGACCTATGTTGATCCTCCACCTGAATATATATGGTCAAATAAAGAGTTAAGTGGCAACGGATTTCTTATCGTTCATAATGAAAGTGGTGATGCCGCTCTTAAAAACGCAACGGGTTCGTTTAAAGGATTGATTGCAGCTGATGAAATTATTAATCTTCACAGCAGTGTGATAGGTGCAATCGCCTCTCTTTCTGCTTTCCCAAAAGTTAACAATTATGTGTTCGGAAATTCTGATGGAACAGTAATATATTCAAAGGAGGCAATAAGAGATGCTCTAAGTAAAGTTATGCTTCTACATTTTGGTTTTGGAAAGAAAAGAATTGATACAAAACATTGGTTTGAATAATAACCAATAAAAATCTCTAAACTGATTTTTTGTATAATACATTTATAATCTTATTATTATGAAACCATAAACAGCTAAGAATAGAAGGGTTTTATAACAAGGCAAGCAAACAGAACAAAAAATTCTAAATCTATATTTGCGTTTTAATCTCTCCAAGCCACTGGTCAAGAATTTGAGGTTCTAATAGCAATACATCTACTTTGTTTATATGATCAGAATGGGGTGCTAATTCATAGAGTTTATTGTAAACATTTTCTGTTTGGTGGCCCACTCCTACTCTCGTAAGAAAGTTCCAAAGAGTTATAATATCGTTATGTGAAGATTTATTTAGTAGGTTCTTAAGGGTCACATCTCTTTTCCCCCCAAACAGATATTCGTCCACAACTGCACTATACTCAAAAGTTGATTGTGAGTGAATAGGAACACTAGCTCCGAAACCTTGATATACGTTTAGTCTATAGTTTGAGGATAAGATGGATACATTGTCGTATCCTTTTACGCGCAGCCATCCTCTATTACACTCTATAACCGAATTACCCTTATTATCAACTTCCACTTTATAAGTGGCTGTGTGCCTAAAATTAGAAATTGTTGCTTCCGGAACTTTAATAGTTAATTCTTCCTCAGGACTGTTTGCACTAATACTGGCCTTACCCTCTAATAGCTCACCCATATATTTTTCATCGAGTCTTTTGAAGCTCGAACTTCCATAAATATTTATATCGCCGATATTTCCTATTCCAATAATGGCAGAAGACAGATTATCCGTCCTTATAATATCTCCATTTGATAGGTCTGCACCCGATGAAATTTTTTCGTTGTTAATCGACGGTGAACCGGATTTTTTGTTTACAATCCAGGTTGTTGTTGAAGAGGTCAATTTAATACTAAGAAATATTAGTGCTGGTATTGCAAACACTAATACAATCTTCTTATTAAATTTAATTGGTTGTCTGGGCCCTTTCCATTCCTTCTCTTCCTTTTTGGCCTTTGCTTTTTCTTTTCGTTCTTTCTCTATCGTTTTTTCAATTTCGGCAATTTCTTCTTTTTTCTGAGCTTCTGTTTCTTCCTCTTCTACTTTAACTTCTTCCGTTCTAATTTGTTTAATTTCCTCAAGAGCATTTTTTAATATATCATTATCAGGATCAATAACGGCTTGCAGGTTTAACCACTGTTCACTGGAAAATAGTTCTTTACGTGAATCAGACATTGCTGCCGAAATCTTTTCAATAGATTCAGATAATAAAACTTCTACCTCAGATTCTTCAATACCCAAAAAAATTGCAATCTTTGAAAGATTATAATTTTCAATTTTATTCAGCACAAAGGTAATTCTATGATCAAGATCTAATTCTGCAATGTATTTTTCCGTTGGATCTGAAGAGTAATTAGCTGTATTGCGTTCCTTTTTAAGGTGCTTTTTGATTTTCTTATCATTTAAGAAGGTAGGTTTTTTAAGCTCCTGAACTGTCAATTCTACAGAAAGTTCTTTTAGCCAGTCCGAAAATAATTTTTCTCCCGGCCCTTCTTCATTCATCTTTTCCCAGGCACGCACCAGAATATTTTTAGTTAACAGTTCGGCAGTTAATTTATTTCCGGCTAAACGGCTGACCAGCGTATGAACCTGATTTATGTTAATTTCGTAAAGTTCTTCCATGGCAACCAATTTGCCATTATGCGCATTTTCGATAAGAGTGAGTATGTATTTGTTTTGTTCTGCCATTACCGAAACCAATTGTTGTAAAGGAGTTGTACACTCAAATATGCGGCCAGATATGTAAAATGCTTTTACTTAAAAAGCAGACATTTCAAAAATCAACAAGTAAAAAATGCCCCAAAATCATGAGGAATTTTAATCATTCGAAATAATGCTTCTATCAATCACGTAAAATGTATTACGCAAAAAGAGGGAGAATTCAGGAGTTTGATTATCGGTGATTATCTGTTCCACTTTAATATTGATATATTTGGAGCTATTGTTCTTCTTTCTATTGAGTTGTAACAAGATGAAAAGCTTGACAAAAGTTTAATACGCCAAGATTTTTATCCCCAATCTATAACCGAAGCTACTGTCGCAATTTCCCAACACATCAATGCTGCACACTATCTTTTTTTAAGAAAGCCAGGGTTGAGATAATACAGGTAGAAGAATAACATATGAATGTGAAGAGGTTTTTTCTTAAACCATCCAATCAAATCTTTCTCAAATTAGAACATAGCATTTTTCCCACACTTTATTTAACAATTAAAATCCCTTTTAAAATTCAGTATTTCTGAGATTTTACAATAAAAGCTTATAGTTAAATTAGTTGAATGCCTTTCTCATTATTAGACAGAGAAATATAAGTTAAAAGTTCAAAATCTTTTTATTTTATTCAATAATCAAATAAAATCTAAATGGTATATCCTTTGTTTTTTACCATCACGCACGGTGTTAGGAATGATACCCGAGAAATTATTAGCTTTTTTTATTTCTTCTCTAAGCAGAGGAATTGAGAAAGGTTTTTCAATCTTTCTTTTTTTATTTATCACTTGCAATGTGAACGCACAACCGATTTTACAAGAGAGTTTCAATTATCCTGTTGGAGATACTTTAACAAACTATTGCTGGGAAAATCATACTGGATAATTTCGTCCCATAAAATTGACAGATGAAGGATTGGTTTATCCGGGACGTTCATCAAATGGAAATGCGGTTGATGTTAAAATGGGTGGTATTTATAGGGAAGATGTTCATTGTAATTTGCCCTCCATCATAGATTCGGGCTTTATCTATGTTTCTTTCCTAGTTAGGGTTGATTCCGCTTTAACCAATGGAACATATTTCATTCATCTGGCTAACGGTTTCCCTACCTACGGTTATCGTGGAAGGGTGTTTGTTAGAGACACAAGTGGATTTGGTAATAACATCCAATTTGGCTTGAGCAAGGGAAGTTCCTCTCAGGTTAAATGGACAACAACTACGTATTCCAGCAACGTTGTTTATTTGCTAGTTTTAAAATATGAAATCGTTGGTGATATAACAGGAAACGATGACATAGTTTCGTTGTTTATTGATCCCGACGTTACTGAGCCAGAGCCTACAAATCCAAATATAACAAATATTGATACGTGCAGCGACTCACCAATCGGAGCCATTGCTCTAAGACAAGGATTTCACTTTTTCCAGAGGACTTCAGTCCGTGTAGATGAAATAGTGATTGCACCCTCCTGGTTTGATTCATTACCAGTTGAACTTACGAGTTTCTCGGCATCTGTAACAGGTAATAGAGTAGATCTAAGTTGGGCTACGGCTACGGAACTAAATAATTCTGGATTTGAAGTTCTTAGACAATCTCAGAAACTAAACTGGGAGAAGATTGGATTTGTCATTGGTCGCGGAACAACATCTGAGAAGAGCAAGTATTCATTTATTGATGAAAATGTTATTGCAGGACAATACGCATATAAACTAAAACAAATAGACTTTAATGGTGCTTATCAATTTTCAGAAGTGGTTAATGTTGAAATTACAAATCCAAATAATTTCAAGCTGCTTCAAAACTATCCAAATCCTTTCAATCCAACAACAACTATTAATTTCCAAATTCAGGATGCCGGGATTGTAACATTAAAAGTATATGACATTCTGGGGAATGAGGTTACCACTCTGGTAAATGAGAAAAAAGAACCGGGCAATTATACTCTTTCATATGATGCATCAAATTTATCCAGTGGTACATACATCTATCAGCTGAGGATGGATGGTTTTGTTGAAACAAAGAAGTTTATCTTAATTAAGTAATTCGAAGCTGAACGAAATACAATCAGGATCGGGGTTAAATATTATAAGGTGAAGACGTAAAAACCTTCAGTGGTTATTTGAAATAGTTCTAAGATTCTTTTTTAGTTCTTAATTTTATATGAAGTTCTTTTAACTGTTCTTCGGTAACTTCTGAAGGTGATTCGTCCATCAATGAAATCGCACTTGTTGTTTTGGGAAACGCGATTGTATCTCTAATTGAAGTCTCGCCTGCAAAGATCATCACCATCCTATCGAAACCAAATGCAATACCACCGTGTGGTGGTGCACCATATTTAAATGCATTCATCAAAAATCCAAATTTCATCTGGGCTTCTTCTTCTGATATTCCTAATACTTCAAACATTTTTGCCTGTAATTTAGAACTATGAATTCTGATACTCCCGCCAGCAATTTCATTCCCGTTCAACACGAGATCGTATGCCCTTGCTTTCACCTTCCCCGGATCTGTATCAAGTAACCCAATATCTTCTGTACGTGGTGATGTAAAGGGATGGTGCATTGCATAAAATCTTTTTGTCTCTTCATCCCATTCAAGAAGAGGAAAATCAGTTACCCAAAGCAGTTTAGGTTCTGAATCTTCAGAATCCAATTCCAATCTATTCGCCATCTCCAAACGCAAAGCACCCATCTGTTTTAATGTGCTGAGTCTATCCCCAGCTAATAATAATATTAAATCTCCGGTATTTGCATTCATGTTCTTTTTAAGGCTATCTTTCTCATCATCAGATAAGAATTTTGCAACCGGAGATTCCAATTTGCCCTCTGCAACTTTAAACCAAATCATCCCTTTTCCACCCAGCTTTTTAACAATAGCTGTTAGATTATCAATTTGATTTCTGCTGTAATCAGCACAACCAGGTGCAAGAATCCCGGTTACAATACCTTCAGCATTAACAACATCTTTAAAAACTTTAAACTCAGATTTCTTAAATGTTTGGTTTAATGTTACTAACTCTAACCCAAAACGAAGATCAGGTTTATCACTGCCATATTTTTCCAAAGCTTCATCAAAAGTGAACCTTGGGATAGGAAGATGGAGATTTTTGTTCCATATTTGTTTAAACAGTACCTCCATTAGTCCTTCGACTACTTCATATACATCTTCCGTGTCGACAAAAGACATTTCGACATCGATCTGTGTAAATTCTGGTTGACGATCAGCTCGCAGATCTTCATCACGGAAACATTTAACAATTTGGAAATATCTGTCAAAACCGGAAACCATTAATAGCTGCTTGTAGGTTTGTGGAGATTGGGGCAGTGCATAAAATTTTCCGCGATGTAATCTGCTTGGGACAAGATAATCCCTGGCACCTTCCGGTGTGCTCTTCATCAACACCGGTGTTTCTATCTCCAAAAAGGAATTCCTATCAAAGTAATTTCTTACTATTTGGTACATCCGGTGTCTGATAAACAGATTTTTCTGAAGCATGGATCTGCGTAAATCCAGATACCTGTATTTTAGTTTTAAATCTTCAAAGGCATCAACATTATCTTTAATTGGAAATGGTGGTGTTTCCGCTTCATTTAATATAACAATGGATTCAACCATGACATCGATTTCCCCTGTGTCCATATCACTGACTATTTGGTCATCTGGTCTTTTTCTTACGGTTCCTTCTATAGAAACAACAAACTCGTTTCGTAGCTCTTTACCAAGATTATGTGCTGATTTATTTTGTTCCGAGTCAAGAACAACTTGAGTGATACCGTAACGATCTCGCAGCCCAATAAAAATTATACCCCCAAGGTCTCTTCTTGAATCTACCCATCCATTAAGTACAACAGCTTTACCTACATCTTTTGCCCTTAGTTCACCACAAGTATGTGTTCTTCGTTTAAAATTCATTCGGGTTAGTTTAATGATAATTGAAGTTTTGAGCGAGAAAATTAACCAATAAAAAAAGTGTAACCAAATTAATTGCACGCTGTGCTACTTAACACAACTATTACACTATCCAGCTTAATTTCTTCATTAAGATTCACATTCTTTGTAATTTTGTTACATGAACGTTGTAAAATTAATCATCAAAAAAAGAAATGGTCTTCACTTCACAAGGGAGGAAATTTTCTTTTTTATTGATTCCTTTACCAGTGGCAAAATTCCCGATTATCAATTTTCTGCTTTGTTAATGGCTATCTGTATAAAGGGTATGGATAAGAAAGAAACTTCGTACTTAACCGAGGCAATGCTTTATAGTGGTAAGGTAATAAATCTGGATAAGATAAAAGGATCAAAAATAGATAAACATTCAACCGGGGGGGTCGGTGATAAAACATCTTTGATTCTTGCACCAATTGTTGCTTCAGCGGGAGTAAACGTGCCAATGATCTCGGGCAGAGGATTGGGGCATACCGGCGGGACTTTGGATAAGCTTGACTCAATACCCGGATTTAGAACCAATTTGAACCTGGCGGAATATAAAAATGTATTAAGAAAATGTGGAACTGTTTTGATTGGACAAACAAAAGAAATTGCTCCGGCAGATAAGCTAATTTACCAACTTAGAGATGTAACCGGAACAGTAGAATCGATTCCGCTTATTAACGGAAGCATAATGAGTAAAAAACTTGCGGAAGGAATCGATGGATTGGTCCTGGATGTAAAGACAGGCAGCGGTGCAATGATGAGAAAAACTTCCGATGCCGTTTCGCTTGCAAATTTACTAATCAGCACAGCGAAATCTTTCAAGAAAAAAGTTATCGTTTTTATTACAGATATGAACCAGCCTCTTGGTAATTACGTTGGAAATTGGCTAGAAGTAAAAGAATCAATTAAAGTATTAAAAGGGGAGACTGACGGGGATTTACTAAAATTAAGTTTAAGTTTGGCTGGCGCAATGATTTATTTGGGTGGGAAAGCTTATTCTATAAACGAGGGGAAAGAATTAGCAAAACAGCAGATTAAAAATGGGGCAGCATTCAATAAATTTCTTGAAGTGGTTAATCTACAAGGCGGGAAAACAAAATTTATTCTTAACCCGGAAAAATACCCCAAGCCTAAATTTGTGAAGAAAGTCCGGGCAGAGAGAGGTGGTTTTTTACAAGCATTTGACAATCATGAAATTGGAATGGCATCTTTGGAGTTAGGTGCCGGAAGAAAAACTCTAAAGGATAAAATAGATCCAAAAGCAGGTATTATCATTAAGAAAAAAATCGGGGATAGGGTTAAAAAATCGGAAATAATTGCTGAGTTGCATTCTGATTCAAAATTAAAAATTGAAATTGCAGGTAAAATGATATTAAATTCAATCAGTTATTCAAATAAAAAGGTAACTGTCCCAAGACTAATAAAAAGAATAATAACTTAAAGGAGTAAACCATGGTTAAAAATAAGGAAATAATCGACAATCTGATCAAAAGTTATTGGATGGAAATAGAAACATTAATGAACTACATTTCAAATTCAATTAATCTTGATGGTGTGCGGGCTGAGGAAATTAAAAAATCTCTTGCACAGGATATTACCGAGGAAATTGGCCACGCTCAAACATTAGCCAAAAGAATTAAAGAAGTAGGTGGCACAGTTCCCGGGTCTAAAGATTTAAAACCAATGCAGACTTTTCTCCAGCCTAAAGCTGATACAACAGATGTTGTTTCAGTAATCGAAGGTGTAATAAAAGCAGAAAACGGTGCTATTGAGCAGTACAATAAATTAATAAAACTATCGGATGGCAAAGATTACGTTACACAAGATCTTTGCATCGGTCTTCTTGCAATGGAGGAATCACACCGAATTGAGTTTATGGGTTTTCTAAAAGAATATAAAAAATAGAATTATTCTGTAACGATTATAAAAGTTTAGAAATATAGTTTATCAGGTAAGAAATCTTTTAAATAATTATGAGGTAGTAAAATGTTATTTATAGTAGCCTTCGTTGCAGCAGTTGTTGCATATTTTGTTTATCGAAATGCTAAAAGGAGATTGAATAAACCCGAAGCAAACTTTTCTATGATAGGAATTGCAGTTGCTTCGGTGATAGCAATTTCTCAATGCTGGACCGTTATTCCCGCAGGGCATACAGGAGTGATCGATTTTTTAGGACTTGTTAGTGATAATACTTTGAAGCCGGGGGTTAATTTGGTTAATCCTATGGCAAAGATCGAAAAGATGAGTATAAAAACGCAGGAAATGAAAGAATTGATGTCTGTTCCATCCAAAGAAGGATTAAGTGTGGATCTGGAAATAAGTTTGCTTTTTAAGTTAGATTCTGACAAGGCAAATGAGATTTATAAAACAGTAGGTCCAAATTACGCTGATATTATTTTAGTTCCGCAGTTTCGTTCGGTAGTAAGGGGTGTTACAGCACGTTATGAAGCAAAAGCTCTCTATACTGCTTCCCGTGAAAAGTTAGCAGGAGAGATACTAACCGAATTAGAAAAATTAGTCGGACCGAGGGGAATTACCGTCGAGCAGGCACCATTAAGACAGATACAACTCCCGGCCCGTTTAACCCAATCTATTGAAGAAAAGTTACAAGCAGAACAGGAGAGCCAGAGAATGGCATTCATCCTGCAAAAAGAGGCACAGGAAGCAGACAGAAAAAGAATAGAGGCAAAAGGAATTGCAGATTTTCAGGATATAGTCTCGAAAGGAATAAGCGATCAGCTTTTGAAGTGGAAAGGAATTGAGGCTACAGAAAAATTAGCAAGTTCATCAAATTCAAAGGTTATCGTTATAGGTTCGGGTAAAGATGGATTGCCTTTGATCCTGGGTGGGAATTAATCCAAGAATATTAATACTAAAATGACTTGTTGGTCAATTTATTCGTTGTGTTTAATATGATAAATGGATATTTTTCGACTGATAAGTCAATTTTCAAAGGGTAGATATTAATGATCCCGGTTATTCACTTCTTAAATGTTATTCTTCCCATTTTATACCTGGGAACTTTTTCAGTATATTTTTATGACTTTATGAGGGGAGAGAAGAAGTTTGTAAACGTTAAACGACTTTTTATCTTTATAACACTTTTTACCCATTTAATATACTTGCTGATCCGAACAAATGAGTTCGATCATCCGCCAATTACAAATGTATTTGAAATTTTTACGGTACTGGCTTTTTCAATAACTTTTTCCTATTTCTTGCTCGAACTTATCACTGACATTAGAGGAACCGGACCATTTATTATCATAATTTCCCTTGTCTTTCAATTGATATCTTCTTTGTTTATTGCTGATCAATTTGAAGTTAAAGAGGTCTTAAAGAATAATCTGCTTGGAGTCCATGTAGTAAATGCACTATTAGGTTATTCAGGCTTTACAATCTCAGCAGTATACGGATTTTTATATCTAACATTATATAATGATCTAAAACATAATCGATTCGGATTAATATTTAATCGTCTTCCAAATCTTGAAGTTCTCGAGAAATTAAGTTTTTATTCAGCCATTATTGGATTTATTCTTCTTACTGTTGCAATAATAATAGGTGTTATCTGGCTACCGAAGGCTTTCCCAAAATTTTCATTCCTGGACCCCAAGCTAATAGGGACGGGTATTGTATGGATGCTATACGGATTGGGTATTTTCACTAAGTTTTTCTCACGGTGGCGAGGGAAGAAACTAATTCTCTTATCAATAACAGGTTTCCTTATTGCGATATTTTCTACAATACTATCAAATTTTTTAGCAAGTAGTTTTCATTCGTTCTATTAATATTAGATGAACCTTTTATCTGTTTCCATAAATCACAAAACCGCACCAGTTAAGTTAAGAGAAACTCTTTATCTTAGTGAAAATGAAGTGCGGGAATTAATAGAAAAAGTAAAAAGGGAATATTTTACACAAGGTCTTTTAATTTCAACCTGTAATCGAACCGAGATATATGGCATTCCTGATAATAAAGATATAACTCATCTACATCTCCAAAGATTAATTACGGAAAGCAAAAATTCGGTAAATACAACTGCTGAGAATTTTCAGACATTTATTTCACGTGATTCTCTTAATCATCTTTTTTCTGTGATAACCGGGATTGATTCTATGCTCATCGGAGATAACCAGATTTTTAAGCAGGTAAAAGATTCGATTCATATTGCAGATGAAATGCATTTTACCGGATTTTTAATGCGGCATGTTTTTGATTCTGCTATTCGGGTTGGAAAAAGAGCTATCTCTGAAACGAAGATAAGTGAAGGTGCTGTTACGGTAAGTTATGCGGCAGTACAGCTCATTGAGAAAATATTTTCAAATCTTGGTAAAAAATCCGCATTGGTTATTGGTACTGGTGAGACTGGAGAAATTGCAGCAAAACACCTCGCTGATAAGGGAATTGCAAAACTGACCGTCACTAACAGAACAACGAAAAAAGCAAAACTTCTTGCAAACAAACTTAACTGTTCATTGTTGCTTTTTGAAGAATTTAAAGATCATCTTCATAAATATGATATTATTTTCTGCGCTACCAGTTCGGAAGATATTCTGATACGAAAACAGGATGTTGAGACAGAAATGAAGAAACGAGGTTATGCCCCTATGGTACTCATGGATATAGCAGTACCGCGCGATATTGATCCGGAAT
>JARRKK010000022.1:0-13852 GCA_037388105.1 Ignavibacteriaceae bacterium
TTTTTCATTATAATCTTAAAAGTCATCGAGGAAGGTTATTCTCAAAGAAGCATTTCTGATGAAATGAATCTCTTGATAATTTATTGGTGTAAAAAGCTTTTTTGTTCATTGCACCAGGTACTGCCGATAAAAAATTATTATTTTATCCATTCTTAATTGCTTCAAACACCCTTTCCGGTGACATCGGAAGCTGGAATACTCTTGCGCCAATAGCATCGAATATTGCATTTGCAATTACTGCGCCCATTGTGATTATTGCAGGCTCACCGCCGCCCTGCGGTGCTGAGTCTTTGCTGTCTACCAGTACGGTTTCGATCTCTGGATGCCAGGAAAAACGGGGGATTTCATAAGTATCAAAATTGGTATCCAGAATTTCTCCGTTGTTGAAATGGATATCTTCTCTTAAAGCATACCCAAGACCCATAGTTATGCATCCTTCCATCTGTATAATAGCTCCTTCGGGATTTATTACCAGTCCCATGTCCTGCGCAGCAACCACACGGTTAACTTTTACATCGCCGGTTTTTTTATCCACTTCTACCTCTGCAATGGTTGCAACAGATGTACCGGCATCAGTACCGCAGGCAATACCACATCCTTTACCTTTTGATTTGGAGGAATTCCATCCGAATTTTTCCGCAGCAGCTTTTAGAACTTTCTTCATTTTTGCGTCTGTTAAATTCTGAAGTCTGAATTCAAGTTGATCAATTCCTGCTGCATCTGCCATAATGCTGATCTGGGATTCTCTTGCAAAGGTATTTGTATTATTTGCAGGTGCACGCCATGCGCCGGTAGCAAACGGATGGGCTTCTCCTCCCCAGCCGGATCCATAAATCGTCGTCCGGTGGTTTGGTATATTATAAAATTGTTCTGAACCTCTCCCACCGGCAAAGTAAACACTGTAATCCCATAAGCTTAGCTTTCCTTTATTTGTGATACCGGATTTTATTTTAACAACAGCAGCAGGTCTGAAGGAATCATAGAAAAATTCTTCCTCTCTGCTCCATGCTACCTGTACCGGTTTTCCCGACAAGCGGGCAAGACGTGCAGCTTCCGTTAATTGCTGGTTTCTTGTTTTACCGCCAAATCCGCCTCCGACAAAAATCTGCTTTACGTGTACATTTTCTTCGGGAATATTCAGCTCTTTTGCAACCTCGGTTCTTGCGGGGAATGGTGTTTGTGTCGATGCCCAAACAGTTACCCGATTACCTTGAATATTTACAACTGCGGTGTGAGGTTCAATTGGTGCATGAGCTTTGTAACCGTCGAAATATGTTTCCTCAAATATTTTATCCGATTTCTTTTCCCCTTTTAACAGATCACCGCCACTGGCAGCTACTTTTCCCTCAGGGGCTGCATTTAAAAGGTGATCGAAAATATTTTTGTCGTTAAGAGTTGAAGGTGATTTATCAAACTTTGCTTTAATTTTGGTAAGAGCATCTTCGGCTACATCCGGATATTTATGAAGAACTGCTATAAGATCACCATCCTTAATAACCTTAATATCTTCAACTTTTTCTGCTTCAGAGGTATCAGCTGAGATTAGTTTAGCTCCATGTGCAGGCGGGCGCAAAATCTTAGCATAAAGCATTCCCGGAAGCTGGATATCCCCGGCATATTTTGCTTTTCCTGTTACCTTTAATTCCGCATCCCTTGGTGTTTCGGATTTACCCATTATCTTAAACACGGATGGTTTTTTTATCTCTACATTCCCATTCACATGCCGTTCAATTCTTTGCCCTTTCGTAAGTTCCGAATAAGAAATTTTAATTTTCTTATTATCTTTATCAAATACCACTCCGTTACTAACTATTAAATTCTTTAACGGCACGTTTAATTTTTCCGAAGCCATTTCAAGCAGTACGCTTCTGCCTTCCGCAGCTGCAGCACGAAGAACAGGACCAAAAAACCTTGTTGACATAGATCCGAAAGTTCCTCTGTCGTAGGGACAAAGATCGGTGTCGCCCATAACCATTTCAACAGAATCAAGTGAAACATCTAATTCATCTGCGAGCTCCTGTGCTAAAGAAGTTATAACTCCCTGACCCATTTCAATTTTTCCGGTATAGCATGAAACCCTGCCGTCCTCATCAATTTTAAGGTATGCATTAAAATCGGAAGGTAAACCTTGTTCCTGTCTGATTAGTTTTTCGTGTGTAAAAAAGGAAGGATCCTTCACGGTGAAAAGAATAAAAATGCCACAACCGGTAGTTTTAAGGAAGTCTCTTCTGTCTATAGGTAAACCATCTTTGATATCTTTAAAATCAATATCCGGATATTCCTGGTTTTTCATTTTATTTTCCTCCTCTCATCTCTCCAGCAGCAGAATGAATTGCCTGAACGATCCGTTTATGAGTACCGCATCTGCATAGGTTATCATTCATTCCGTTTATTATTTCAGGAATTGTAGGGTGAGGATTCTTCCTTAAAAAAGAATATGCTGATAAAATCATTCCCGGCGTACAATAACCGCATTGCATTGCGTTATGATCTGTAAACGCTTTTTGCAGCGGAGACAGCTTACCGTTTTTAGATAACCCTTCGATAGTAACAACATTTTTATTTGATATCTCTTTAATAGTCGTTTGGCATGAACGGACAGCTTCGTTATCCACGAGAACATTACAAGCACCACAGTAGTCGATCCCGCATCCGTATTTTGTTCCTGTTAATTCTAAGTCTGTTCGTAAGACCCAAATAAGTAGTCTATTGATATCTACTGTTAATTCGAGTTGTTCCCCGTTTAGATTGAAGTTAATTTTCTCAATCATATTCACCCTCTCCACCGGTTAAATGATTATTAAAATTTTTATCCTTTCAAATCAATCACTGGTTTGAAAACAAGATGTAAAAGATTTTCTTCTATCAACTTAATAAGTTTTTCCCAAACAATAAATACTACTTTGTTTTTTATCACAAAACAACTACAGTAATCAACAAATCCTTGTCATTTTATTAATTTTAACGGCTGGGATTTCCCCGGTAGTTCAGATTCCAATATTGCAAATTTTGCAAAAGTTCAAAAAGAGGGTGGAAGAGATATTAGAGGGAATATTGAATACTATACTTTAAATGACTAGCCTCGACTTTCAAGTCGGAGGAAAAGGAAAACACCAAACTATTCGGGCTTCAGCCAAAAGGAATTAGGCTAAAGCCTTATTTATCTTTCTAGTCAATTACCCACGATCTAAAGATAGTGGCAATTCAATAATAATTTATTGATTAAAAGATATTACGACAACAGCAGTAATTGTTCAAAGAGTTTGGGATTAAAGCTCGTATGACTAGCCACGACTTTTAGGTCGTGGAGGAAAAGAGCCGGAGATAATTCTGGCTTTACCTAATATTTTTATCATCATAGAAATAAAAGTTTTGCTGAGGAGTATGAAGAATTTATTAAGAAATATGAATTTACAAAATACTCTAAGTAATTTAGCAAAAGCCGTAGTTATCTTTTTAATTAATTACCCACGATCTAAAGATCGTGGGTAATTCATCTGAAAATCGTGGCGATTCAATATAATTTATAGAACATTCGAACATAATTAATGATATTCCTAACTCTCTAAGAATCTCTCAAAACCTGGATTCTGCCAAAAAATAACAATTGTTATAATTTTCTCTTGACAAAATAAAATTTGGATTTTATTTTGCAAACGTTTGCGGTAACGTTTGCAAAAATGAGAGAAGTCACCATAAAAAATATTGCCAGCAAGTTAAATATATCTGCATCTACTGTTTCGCGTGCATTAAATGACCATCCCGATATTCATATTCAGACAAAAGATTTAGTAAAAAAAGTTGCCAGTGAACTTGGGTATAATCCGAACATTATTGCACGTAATCTTAAATCAAATAAATCTAAACAGATTGGTGTTATTGTTCCGGAAATAAGACACGATTTCTTTGCAAATGCTATAAGCGGTATTGAAGAAGTTGCTTACCAAAAGGGATATACTATAGTTATTGCTCAATCTAATGAGCAGCAGGAACGGGAAATAATAAATTTAAAATCTATGTATTTACATAGAGTGGCCGGAATAATAGTTTCAATTTCACAGACTACTACAAACAGTGATCATTTCAAGAAACTCCTTGACAGAGGAATAAAAATGGTTTTCTTTGACCGGGTTTTTTATGATTTGCATACACCGAGAATTCACATTGATGATTTGAAGAGTTCTTATGAGGTTGTTGAGTATTTAATAAAAGCCAGATATAATAAAGTAGTTCATTTTGCGGGTCCGCAAACTTTAGGGATCTGTAAAGACAGGAGACTGGGTTATGTAAAAGCCCTTAAAGAATTAAATGTTAATTATAAACCGATAATTTTTGAGGGTGGTATGCATGAAAGTGATGGATATAATCATGTTGATAGCATGATACGCAGCGGTATAAAATCATGTGCCGTATTTGCGGTTAATGATCCCGTTGCTGTCGGTGCCATTAAAAGACTTAAGGAATTAAAAATCGATGTTCCCGGGCAAATCGGTATTGTAGGATTTTCAAACAATCCAATAACCGAAATGATAAGCCCTACTTTAACAACAGTTGATCAGCATGCTTTTGAAATGGGAAAAAAAGCAGCTGAAATTTTAATCAGCAGTATTGAAAGTCCTGATGAATCTAATTCTGATATTGATATAAAGTTAGATACTTCGTTGATAATTAGAGAGTCGACCTGAATATTTTCTACTAACTAAGTGAAAAAGTTCGAAGGCATTTATTTATGATTTTTGAACAGAGTCATAGAAGATTTAATCCATTAACAGGGGAATGGATACTTGTCTCACCTCATCGTATCCAGAGACCATGGCAGGGGAAGGTAGAGCAGAATTCCAGTAATAAAAATCCCGAATATATTGATGACTGTTATTTATGTCCGGGAAATATACGTGCGAGCAAAGACACCAATCCGAACTACACTTCTACTTATGTATTCGATAATGATTTCAGTGCATTAAAGAAAGATGTATCGGATTTCTCGATTAATGAAGCAGAGTTATTAAAAGCGAAAGCAGAAAAAGGAATTTGCAGGGTAGTTTGTTTTTCCCCAAAACATAATCAAACTCTTGCTGAACTTGAACCTGATGAAATTGTAAAAGTTATTAATACCTGGCGGGAAGAATATACAACTCTCGGCAGCAAACCATTTATTAATTACGTACAGATCTTTGAAAACAAGGGTGAGATAATGGGATGCAGCAATCCTCATCCTCACGGACAGATATGGGCACAGGAAAATATTCCTGATGGACCAGCAAAAGAACAACGTAATCAGTTAAAATATATTAAAGAGAAGAATAAAACTCTTCTTGAAGATTATATAAGATTGGAACTTGAGAAGCAGGAGAGAGTTGTGTATGAAAATGAAAGTTTTGTCCTTTTAGTTCCTTTCTGGGCAGTCTGGCCTTTCGAAACAATGATTGTATCAAAGAGAGCTATAAACAATATTCTTCAATTTAATGAAAAAGAAGTTGATCACTTTGCCGATGTGTTAAAGATAACCACGGTTAAATATGATAATATTTTTAAAACCTCTTTTCCGTATTCCGCCGGTATTCATCAGTCACCAACTGACGGACTCGACCATCCTGAATGGCATTTTCATATGCATTTTTATCCACCGCTTCTAAGATCATCAACTATAAAGAAATTTATGGTTGGTTACGAAATGCTTGCTGAATCGCAGCGTGATATAACACCGGAACAGAGTGCAGATATTTTGAAAAAATCAGATATTGTTCATTACTCCTTAAATCTTGCCGATGCGCAAAAGTAGTATAAAATACATATTACTAATATTAATGATGGCAGCAAATATTAGTTATACCCAGTATGGTCAATTAAATATTAATGACTATATTCAGGATGCTGAGGTGTTTGAAGAAAATCAGCTTCCATTCTCACCAATTTTAATTCCATTCGGGAATTATCAATCTGCCTTAACAAAAACGGAAAGTGAATCTGAATATTACAGGAGTCTTAATGGTAATTGGAAATTTAATTTTGAAAACACACCTTATGTTTTTCCTGCAGGTTTTTATGAAAAGAAATTTGATGATTCTAAATGGAAAGAGATAAAAGTTCCTTCTGTCTGGCAGACACAGGGTTATGATCATTTAATGTACAGGAATATTCCGATGGAATTTGCACCTTACGATCCACCGCATGTTCCTAAAGAAATAAATCCTACCGGTTGTTACAGAAGAACATTTGATATTAGCAATGATTGGATAGGACGAAAAATAGTTCTCCATTTTGATGGTGTAAAATCAAATGCATTCGTATGGATTAACGGAAAGTATCTTGGTTATGATGAAGGGAGTATGACTCCTGCAGAATACGATATTACTGATCTCATTGCAGAAAAGAATAACCAGATAACTGTGCTTGTAACACGGTGGTCAAGCGGTTCATATCTTGAGGATCAGGATATGTGGCGGTACTCAGGAATCTATCGCGATGTATATATCTATTCAAAACCTACTGTCTCAATTACCGATCTAACTGTAATTACCGATTTTGATGAATCGTATACCGATGCAGATTTGACATTGAAAATTGCTGTTAATTCTTCCTCTCCACTTTCTGATCAATATAAACTAAAGTTTACTCTTCTTGATTCTACAAATAATCAGATTGTCTCGGAGACTTCTACAATTGATGAGCAAAGTTTTACTATTACCAATGAAATAAAAAAACCTTATCAATGGTCTGATGAAAAACCATATTTATATACTATCATAATAGAATTAATAAATTCAAATAATAAATCTGTTGATATCATTAAAAAGAAGATTGGTTTCCGGGAACTTGAAATGATAGACGGAAAAGCCTGCCTGAACGGAAGACCATTTTATGTAAAGGGTGTGAACCGGCATGAGCACCACCCTGATTTTAGTGCTTCAATTACAAGGGAGATGATGCTTAAAGATATTTTTCTGATGAAGCAGAACAATGTTAATGCTGTTAGAACATCCCACTATCCGGATTCTCCGTTATGGTTTGAGCTGTGTGATGAATACGGAATTTTAGTTCAGGATGAGGTAAATGCAGAATGCCATTATAAAGAAGATTGGGTCCCGACACTTGAATTTTATCACAATGCTTTTATGAACAGGATGATCGGAATGATTCAGCGTGATAAAAATCATCCTTCAATTATTATGTGGAGTACAGGAAATGAATGCGGACTCGGTGAGATACATTACAGGATGCAGGATTATGCACGTACAAATGATCCTACCCGATTTATTATGCATCAGTCAAATCATCCAAATGGTGAAGCTCCATATGTCGATATTATCGGTCCCCGTTATCCAACTGTATCGAGATTGAGACATATTGCACTTACTTCGGAAAAACCTGTTGTAATGGGTGAATATGCCCATGCAATGGGAAATAGTCTCGGACAGTTTGACGAATTATGGGATCTGATTTATTCAATGGATAGGCTGCAGGGCGGGTTTGTCTGGGATTGGGTTGACCAGGGATTGAATACTAACTTAGTTCTTACCCCTGATGGATCTGATTACAAAATTATTTCTGCGGTCATAGGTAATCCAACTTTTATTGAAGGGGTTAAAGGTCAGGCTGTAAAGTTTAGCGGACTCGATGACTGGATTGAAGTTTATAATCATCCGGTATTTGATGAATTAACAAACGATGTATCAATTGAATTCTGGATTAAACCTGATAAATGGTTTATTGAAAATCGTATTGTAACACGATCGAATCAGTTTGGTGTTTCGCAATTGCATCCTGATTCACTTTCATTCTATATTAATAGTTATCAGAATTGTATCACAACTTCACTTCCTGATAACTGGGTTAACAACTGGCATAAAGTAAAAGCTGAGTATGATGGTAAGCAAATGAGATTGTTTATCGATGATAAATTGAAGATTAGCAAAAACTATAATAAAAATTTCGTATATACTCAATATCCTGTAAATATTGGCAGGGATTATTTATTAAATGGTGATGGACATTTAGGCTGGATATCTAATTGCGCTATCGATGAACTCGTAATTTCAGGAACAATTAATAATCAAAATGAAGTTTTATTGGATCTTCCATTCGATGTAACTCAAACTGATGGAAAGTTTGTTTACTATGGCATAAACTCATTTGCATGTAATGGAGTAGTATTTTATAACAGAACACCGCAGCCCGAACTTTTTCAGATGAAAAAAAGTCAATCGCCCATAAAGTTTGAATTAATAGACCAAAACATCATTATTACAAATAGTTACATCTTTACAGATCTAAATGAAATTGACTTTAAATGGTTTTTGTACAACAATGGCAATATGGTAAAGAACGGATCATTCGAAGTTAATTGTCTGCCGATGAGTTCTGTAACAATAGAATCGCCGGTTGGTGAATTAAATTCAAATTCTAATGAAGAATATATTCTGGAAGTAACAGCCAATAATCGTAATGAAAAATCGTGGAAATTAAATGGTTTTGAAATAACTTTTGAACAATTTAAACTTTCAACAGCTTCTTTTGATAAAAAACCGGTTTCGGATAATAGCCGGGTAAATATAGAACAATCTGCAGATGAGTTTTTAATTCATTCGGGAGAAATTGATTTTAGAGTTAATAATATATCTGGTGAATTATCAATAATAAAAGATTCTGAAGTAATTGTTTTTGGTCCTGAGTTAAATGTTTGGAGAGCACCAATCTCAAACGAATGGGTCAATTGGGGAAATCCGGAAGCAGAACCATGGTATAAGACAGGATTGAATAGGCTGCAGCTTGATTCGGTAGCACTCAATCATTCAAATGAAAACGGAAATGTAAATTTTCATCTGGAACAGTATTACAGATTACCTGAGGATGAAGACTATATTTATAATCAATTCTATTATACATTTTATTCAGATGGTTCAGTAAAGATTAACCAGAAAGTTGATTTCCTGGGATACTTTAACTATGCATGGCTTCCAAGAGTTGGAATGAAATTCAAAATTCCTAAATCATTTGAAAATATTTCATGGTATGGAAGAGGTCCATTTGAATGTTATCCAGATAGAAAAACCGGAGCTAAAATTGGAATTCATAATCTTAGTGTAGATTCATTTTTTGTTCCTTATGTTCAACCAGAAAGTTATGGTAACAGGACTGATGTAAGCTGGTTGACACTTAATGGTAATGATGAAACTAATTATACAATTTCATCTGATGAAACATTCAATTTTTCAATAACACCGTACTCGAATATTGGCAGGGCAGTCTATCCATTCCAATTAAAAGAACATGAAATGCTTACATTAAACATTGATCATAAAATAACCGGAGTCGGTGATACTCCGGTTCCGACTTTACCCAAGTACAGAACTTATCCGGTTACTTATGAATACTCAATAATCTTATCACCGGATATTGTTGATAAATAAAAGATTAGAATGAACCTGTGTAACAAAATATTGAAAAAGTATTTAGATAAGATATTTCTGTTAATCTATTTCTTCACAGTTTATTTATTCAATCCTTCATACTGCACAGACAATTCTAAAAATGATACGCTTGCTTTGATTGGTAAAAAAGTTATTACTGCAGATGATTTTATTACTTCATACAAAGAAAAATTAGCCAGGATCGGGTTTACCGATAATGGACAGACAAGGCTAGGTTACCTGATGAATCTTGTTGGTGATGAGTTGCAATAATATTCAAGTCCTCCTAAAAGTATTTGCTGTTAGCTTGAATAATAAGGAGATCTCTTAAACCAAGGGACTTAAAGTACCCATATAATGAGATGACATCTTTGCTTTCTGAAAAAGTGAAAGTAAAAGGTGTCATCTCTAAATATTAAGATCGGGTTATGTATTATGAATAATATAGTATGGTTAAAATATTCTCTGATAGCAGATCTCATTCTTTTATTAACATTTCAATCCCCGGAGTTAAGAGCACAATTTGCAAATGGCGCAGATATTGGCTGGTTGTCAGAAATGGAAGATGCAGGTCGTATATTTAATAACGATGATGGGATCACAAAGAACTGTATGGAAATATTAAAGGAAGAAGGATTTAATGCTCTGCGCTTCAGAGTGTGGGTTAATCCGAGCATTAATTATTGTAATAAACAGGATGTAGCATATATGTCTCATCGGGCTGATAGTATGGGTTTCAGTGTGATGCTTGATTTTCATTTCAGTGATACCTGGGCAGACCCGGGACATCAGACTAAACCGGCAGCATGGGCATCTCATTCAGTTTCACAATTATATACAGACATTTATGATCATGTTTATGATGTATTGGATACATTAAAATCAATTGGTGTAACTCCCAAATGGGTTCAATTAGGAAATGAAACCAACAATGGTATGTTATGGGAGGATGGAAGAGCATCAACAAATATGGATCAATTTGCTGCAATGATCAGTAGTGGTTATGATGCTGTAAAAGCTATTGACAGCACTATCCAGGTAATTGTTCATCTTTCTAATGGACATAATAATGATCTGTACAGATGGATGTTCGACGGATTAAGAGACAACGGTGCAAATTGGGATATAATCGGAATGTCAGTCTATCCCTATTGGGCGGGACTATCATGGCAGGAGGATAATGCATTAGCACTTACAAATATGCAGGATATGATCTCCAGGTATCAAACTAAAGTTATGGTTTGTGAAGCAGGTTACGTCAATAACCAGCCTGTCGAAGCGTACCACTATCTTATAGATCTTATAGAAAAAACAAAATCAGTTGGTGGGCTGGGTGTTTTCTATTGGGAGCCTGAATGTTATAGCTGGCATGGTTATGATATGGGAGCATGGGATCCTGTAACAAAACAACCTACTGTTGCTTTAGATGCATTCAATGAGCCAGATTCATCAGCGCCTGTAAATGTAACTTTCAGATTGAATACCTCGACTAACTGGGATACACTTCGTCCCGACGGATTTGCACAGATTAGAGGTATGGTAATCAATGGCAGCAATACTTTAGCGAGTGGCGAACAGATTTCGCTGGATCAGAATTCTGAACTTATTATGGAAAATATTAACGGAGATTATTGGGAAAAAACAGTTCAGGTTATTGCGGGGAATGAAATTCGATATAAATACTGGACCGGGCATTCATTAAACGAGCCTACATTTTTAAGGTTAGGATGGGAAGGAAACATTCAGCCATTTGATTCTGCGGCAATTACTTACCGGAAGTTTATTGCGGGCGTATCAGATACAGTTTTACAAATCGAGTATTATAATTCATCCGGTGCATCGGTTTATCAATATTGGAAACCGTTTGAGCATAAAGTTGATTCTATTGCCGTTTATTTTAGAGTAAATGTAGGAGGAGTGACTACATCAGGAAGATTTGATCCGGACTTAAATGGTCCTGTTGGAGTTCGCGGTGATCCGGTCAACAATCTTAATATTCTTTCCTGGTCAGAAACTAAAGTTCTTTCAAGGGAAGAGTCTAGTGTTTTTGATGGATCGTTCTGGTCAGGTGTTGTTTATTACCCCTTAAATGCAGTTGGTGAAGAACAGGCTTATAAATTCTTTATTGAAAACGATACTGATAATGGGTGGGAAAATAATATTTCTGATAGAACAATTATTATTCCCTCGCAGGACACAACAATCAGCTGGGTTTCATTTGATGATCGACCAATTATTGTATCTGTTGAAGAGGAAGACAATGTTATTTTGGATTTTAATTTAAATCAAAACTATCCTAATCCATTCAACCCCATTACACAAATAAATTATGAACTGAAGAAACAAATACATACGAAAATAATTGTATACAACTCCCTTGGAGAAGAAGTTAATATACTGGTAAATGAAAATAAGAATGCTGGTAATTATACTGTAGAATGGGATGGACGTGATTCCCATAATAATGTTCTTCCATCAGGGATATATTTGATTAGTCTGATAACAGAGAAGAATACGGCTTCTATAAAAGCAATACTTCTTAAATGAAATATTTATTAACATTTTTCTTTATAAATTTTTGCTTAATAGCATCTGTTCATGCGCAAAAGTCATCTGATCTGGTTTATGTTGATTCTACAGGAAGGGTAAGATGGAATGTAAATGATAATGAAGCGTATTTCTTTGGCATAAATTATACGACTCCTTTTGCATTTGCATACAGGTCGTTGAAGAATAAAGGTATTCCACACAAAGAGATTATAGACCTGGATGTTCAACAATTCAATAGACTTGGATTAAATGCTTATCGTATCCATGTATGGGACAGAGAAGTGTCTGATAAAGAAGGAAACTTGTTGAACAATGAACATGTTGAATTGCTGGATTACCTGATTTCAAAATTAATTGAAAACGATATTTATATAATTCTTACACCAATAGCCTGGTGGGGAACCGGTTGGCCTGAACCTGATTTAGATACACCTGGTTTTTCTACTTTTTATTCAAAGATTGAATCAACAACTAAACCCGAAGTTCTAATTGCTCATTTAAATTATCTTAAACAATTTGTTAACCATAAAAATATTTATACAGGGAATACATATAAGGATGAAGATTTTATAATTGGGTACGAAATTATAAACGAACCTAGTCTTCCAGAAAACAAAAATGAAATTAATCATTATGTAAATTCAACAGTTAAGGTTTTAAGGGATGAGGGCATAACAAAACCAATCTTTTTCAATATTAGTCAGAATCCGGGGAAAGAACAATGGGAAGGAGTTGCTTCTTCTAAAATTGATGGGGTATCATTTCAGTGGTATCCAACAGGATTAGTTAAATACAGCGAATTGAATGGAAATTTTCTTCCAAATGTTTTTTCTTATCCGCTCCCTGACTATACAAGTGAAATCTATAACAAAGCCAAAATAGTTTATGAGTTTGATGCAGCGGATATCGGAAAATCCTATATGTACCCCCCTATGGCGCATAGTTTTAAAAAAGCAGGGATGCAATGGGCAACTATGTTTGCTTATGATCCAACAGCGATTGCAAAATACAATTCAGAGTATTCAACTCATTTTCTGAATTTACTTTATGCACCACAAAAAGCTTTAGGTTTTCTTATAGCATCTTTCCTTTTTAAGGATGAAGATTTAACGGAAAAGGTAATTGATTCAACATCCATAACGATGGGTAATGTATTAGTAGATTATAATTCTGATTTAAGCTTTCTAAATAGTGCGGAGAGATTTTATTATTCAAACAGTAATCATATACCTCCTGTTAATACGGAAGAGCTACAGCATATTGCAGGATACGGCAATTCCGATCTAATTAAGTATGACGGACGAGGAGCATATTTTTTTGATAAAATAAATGATGGTCTATGGAAACTTGAATTATTTCCTGATGCAGTATGGGTTAAAGATCCCTTTGGCAGGAATGGTCTCAATGAACATGTTGCAAAGCTGATCTGGAAATTTCATAAAATGAAAATAAATCTTCCTGAATTAGAATCTGACTATCAGATATATACTCAAACTGAAAAATATCAAGTAGCAGCGAATTTTTATGTAGATATTGAACCAGGTGTATATTTTATTACAAATAATGAAAGCTTTTCGTTAAATAAAAATGCAACTGATTTGATTAATTTTGAAAAAATTAAAAAGTATGGTGAGTTTATAAATGATTTTCAATCTGCGGAAATAATAAATCTTACTCCTTCATCATTTTATGAAAATGAAAAGAAGAAAATCGTGGTGGAAATATTTTCCAATGAAGAAAAACTTGATCCTGTACTGTATATAAAAAAACCGTTTTGGCGAAACTATCAAAAATTCAACTTAATTAAAGTAACCGATTTTACATATGAAATTGTTCTTCCTCAGGAATTAAATTCAACCGGTTTGCTCAATTATTTTGTAAACATCAATCAC
>JARRKK010000023.1:0-13828 GCA_037388105.1 Ignavibacteriaceae bacterium
GTATAATTATCCGTATCCAGACTCACATTTGAAACCGAATCAAGATAAAGATTGGATGTAAAATCATTATCACTTCTAAGAATCCCCAACTTTGACTGTTTCAAAATAATTGAACCTGAATAAAAAACAGAATAGAAAGGTTCCCCTTTAGAAGTAAGCCAAAACTCAACAGAGATTTTAGTATTAGAACTTGTTATAGTATAACTCTTCATACAAAAAGTATCATTAAAAAAAGTTATTGCTAATATGATGAGTAAGAGTTTTACCTTTTTCATAGTTTATATTTTTCTGACTTATCGGCTTGAAGAATCAATAACAGCCAAGTTTTAAATTCAATTAATTATATTCGATAATACTTATTTTAGCAACATAGACTTTTTGGTTCCGATAAAACTTCCGGCCCTTATTTTATAAAAATAAACTCCGCTTGTTAGATCCCGAGCATCAAATGTAACCGTATAGTGTCCTGGTACCTGTATGCGATTTATCAATGTTCTTATTTCACTGCCCAAAATATCGTATACTTTTAATGTTACTTCCGTTGTTTTAATAATACTGTAACTAATTTTTGTTATGGGATTAAATGGATTGGGATAATTTTGATAAAGTGCATAATCTGCTGGAATTGTTTCCGTAATATTAATTCCCGTACTAAAATCATCAGTTAACTCTGCTGGACCAAAATAATCCGCGTTCATCCAATGTAAATTGCCTGGGAATGGTTCTACAACAGAGCCATACATATTATCTCTAACTTTTGGATTTATTTCAGGATGATCATTATCGCAGTAAGCAACAGATAATCCCATTACTTTTCCAGCTTGTAATTTTACCCTTGCACCCTCCTTATTTTCTTCTGTATATGCATCGTTATATACAATTAATGAAAATTCTCGAACGCAAGCATTTCCTGTTTTTCTAAGTGAAAATTCTGGAAAATGAGAAGCGTGATTAACCCATTTTGAATCTGTTAGCATCCCAACCATATCTTCAATATAAGGAGATGTATTTTCTTCTCCTTCTGAAGGATAAGAGGCATAAATATGATATGCAAAAGCATTTTCAGCATTTGTTGTGGGTCCATCATAACGATGTTCCCCACCCGAATGGTTTTCATCAATAAATACTTCCGAAATATCATAATTGTAAGAACCACCATTTGTAGAAGGCACATACCCGTCAACAAATACATCATCATGTATCTCAATTAAAAAGTATAATAAGTTGGTTTCCGAAGACCACATCACTTTATACCTACCAGTATAATCGCTATCTGAAACGGAGCCATTAAATGGGATCCAAACTTTACCAATCGATTGCCACTTTGCGGCCTGCCAGCAAGAATCACTTCCTATTCCATCAATTGTAGGTATTGTAGAAGTGTGAAGAATTAACAATGGATTGTCCTGAACAATTTGAGATTGAGCTGAAATTGAATGGCAGAATAAATTAATAAATACGATCAATAATATTCCTGATAAATACATTTTCATTGTGTTCATTTATATTTCCTTAGATAAAAAGAGTTATCTATAAATCCTGGCAATGATACGCCAGGGGTTATTCCAAGACAATATTAATTTAATTCTCGTAGGTTCATCAACTGACAATCTTGTTGCGTGGGAATTTGTACTGAATATTCGCCATGAAAGTATATTGGTTTATAAGTGATCCTCAATAAATTGCATCGACAACCGTTTCACAGTTAAAAAAGTAGACAACAGCAACGTAATAATCGAATAAATCGGCTTTTTCATAGTCATTCCATATTTTATTATTAGTTAGACTTTGAATAAGATTTTCCGATTAAATATTAAAAATATAACAGAATACAACAAAATATTTTGAATGTATTGCTTCATATAAAGAAAATAATTAAACTTTTAATTTGCCTGGAAATAATCTGGTCCTTAATTAATTGTTGATCCATTTAAAATTTTTCATCCATTTGAAAATAGGCTTCATCCATTCGTCAGTCGGTTGAAATAAAACAAAACCATGATTACCTTTTGGATAAATATGCATTTCAGCAGCTACTTTGTTATGCCTTAATGCTTCAAAATAAACGATGCTGTTATCTACATCTACCACTTTATCAACTTCAGCATGAGTAATATACGCTGGTGGTGTGTTTTCATCTACTTGCAATTCATTTGAGAATTCATCAATTATTTCTTTTGATGGATTATCGCCTAATAATTTCTTTCTTGAATCTAGATGGGTTAAACTATCTTGCATACTTATTACAGGGTAAACTAGTATTTGAAAATCCGGACGTAAATTTGTGTCATTATTATTTTCAATGACTGCTTTATTAAAATGTGTAGCTTCGGTTGAAGCTAAATGACCTCCCGCAGAAAAACCCATTATACCAACTTTGTTTTTATCGATGCCCCATTTTGAAGCGTCTTCTCTTACCTTTTTAATTGCTTGTTGAGCATCTTGTAATGGACCTATTGTTTTATCAACCATTGTTGAATCACTAGGAAGTCTATATTTAAGTACAAAAGCAGCAACACCGTTTTTAGCAAATTCTTTCGCGGTTTTTATTCCTTCTGCTTGATAAACAACCACACTATAACCTCCGCCTGGACAAATGACAACAGCCGCTCCGGTTGAATTATCTTTTTCGGGCAGAAATATTTCCAGGGTAGGTTTTGTTACATCAGAGAACATTCCAGAATGTTCTTTTTCCAGAGTGGCGTTTACACCAGATTCCTTTGAGTTTGGAACAGTCTTTGGAAATAAGTTAACTACTTCCTGTGCATCTACTGATAATGCAAGTATTATTATCAATACAAAGCAAATCTTTATTGTTTTCATTTAATCGATGTTCCTTAAGTCACACAATCTTTTCCAAATTTTGTGAATTCAAAAGTAGCTAAACAAAAATATGGAAGTGATAAGAGTTTATTAATTCCAATTGATTTCGGACTCTGATTTATAAATTGATTACTAATTCACTTGAACCTTTATTTGAATAAATGAATGTGCTGGGAAAGAATATTTTAATTTATTTCCTTCAACTTCAATCTCTTTCTTTACAGGGTTATACTGTTCCTTTTGATCAAATGTAAAATTTTCAGTTAGTGAATCACTATTGACTAATGTTGCTTCAGCTTTTCCTGTGAATTCACCTGAGTTATTTATTATATCTGCAGTAATTGATTTATCCCTATGTCTGTTAATAACATTAATAAATAATGTATTGGTTTCTTTTGAATATACTGAGGTAACATCAAGGAAAGGAATACCTTTGTATTTTTCAGTATTAAAAGTATCACATTTAACATAGGTATCGACAGAATTACCTCTGCAATTATTTGAGAACAATTTAAAAGTATAAAACAACGGGGTCTTAAAGCTCCCTTTTTCGTTATCGCTACTCAATAATGATGTCATCAATGTAAAGTTAGACATTTTAACAAGATCAGCGTGACGAATGAATGAATTGAAACATTGCGCAATCGGAAGAACAGCTAAAAAATTCCTTCCAAAAGATCCCCACTCATCAACTGAAATATAAATTGGATTCTTAAAGTCTTTCATAACTTTTACTGCATCGATTTCATCAGCAGTTACTCTGATCTTTTCTTCAAATTCCATTGCTCTCTCCCCCATGTAAGTATAATATTCAGGCATATTTCCCCAGTTATAATAAGCATGGATGGAAATATAATTTATTATATCCCCAAGCCCTGTGAGTACTTTCCTGTTCCACTCAACCCACTGACCGGTGCTCTCATAATAAGATGATCCGGAAGCTACAAATTTTATAGCATGATCAACTGATCTCATAGCTTTAGCTGATTCTCTTGCAATCTTTACATAGTCGTCTGCATCTTTATACCCAAGTTCCCAGGGATAGCCGTCAACTTCATTTCCGAGATCCCAGATTTTTACATTATATGGTTCTTTGTGTCCATACTTAATCCTTAAATCGGAATAGTATGTTCCTTTCTTATAGTTGCAATATTCAACCCAGTAGTGTGCATCTTGTATAGTGGCTAGACCAAGATTTACACATATAACGTTTTCACTCCCAATTGCTTTATTTAATTCAATCCATTCATCCGTACCTACGTGATTATTTTCCATTCCGCCCCACGCAAGGTTTATACGAGCAGGACGTTGGTCCTTTGGTCCAATACCATCCTGCCAATTATAAGCCATAACAAAATTTCCACCTGGCCAGCGCATATTGGTTACTTTAAGTTCTTTCATTGCATCTATATAATCTTTTCTAAATCCATTCTCGTCTGCAAGTAGAGATGTAGGATCATATAAATTTCCATAAAGTGTATTGAATTCCAGTGTATCAGGTAAACCCATTCTGCTCCCGTTAAAATGAATAGGTTCCATGAAAACGCCGTATATTTTCGGATCAATTTCACCAATCGTTCTGTCGATATCAATTTTAATTTTAGCAGTTTGAGCAAATAAAGGAATCGAAATAACAAGTAACGATGTAATAACAAATTTTTTCATGATAACTCTTTCTAGTTTAATAATTTAATTGATAGTTTAATCTCAAATTTATCTACAATTCTATAATATTATTTTAAGAAACTACTTCATGTTTTATTCAATAGTAAAAACTTTTTTCAAACGGATATCTTTAGATGAACTGCCTATTTGTATTTCCCATTGTCCAAGTTCAGTTTTCAAATCATTTGATTCAATATCATAAAATGCTAATTCGGATGCCGGAATTTTGAATGTTAATATTTTTTGTTTTCCGGGTTCAAAAGTATTCCTTTCAAACCTTTTTAATTGGTTAATTGGGACTTTTATTAGTGCATTTAATTTATGAAGATAAATCTGCGCTACTTCATCACCTTTCATTTTACCTGTGTTTTGTACTGTGAATTGGATTTCAATCTCACCATCTTTTTTAATCTTATCGGATGTAAGTTTTAAATTACTATATTCAAACTGAGTGTATGAAAGTCCGTGACCAAACGGATACAAAACCGGCTGATCAAAATACATATATGTTCGTGGATGATTAATAAGATCATAATCAGACATGGGGGGAAGCTGCTGAGTTGATTCATAAAATGTTTCGGGAAGTTTACCACCTGGATTAACATCACCGAACAAAACATCTGCAATTGCATCTCCTCCGAATTCACCACCATACCATGCTTCAACTATTGCATTAGCTTTGTCTTGTATTCCTAAAAGAGCAACTGGTCCTCCGTTTACAAGCACAATGACAATATTAGGATTTACGGATGCCACTTCATTAATTAAATCTCTCTGAACCTGGGGTAATGCAATTTCAGTTCGATCCAGTTCTTCCTGAGAAATGCCCGGTGAAGTTCCAAGGACCAAAATAACAACATCATTATTGGAAGCAATTTCTTTTGCCTTACTAAAATTTTTCTGACCAAGATCCCATGTTAATCTTGCAGTTGCACCCAGGGAATTATCAAAATATTCAAATACTACTTCATATTCTTTATCCGGTATTAATTTAACTTTTCCACTAATAGGTTTTTCCCCGTGTTCAGTCCAATCATCAATTACTAACTTGCCATCAACATAAAGTCTGGCTCCATCATCGCAACTGGTACCAATGTGATAAATAGTATCGGGTGAAATTATTTTTCCGGTCCATCTTATAGAAAACTTATCTTCTGGAATTCCAGGTGCGGGAGAATTAGTTCCGAAACTAAAATCAATATTTGAATCAATTCTGGTTAACAAAGGATTACCTGACAATTTCATATTATCAAAATAATCACCCCTCATTCCGGTTTTATTGGTCCCTTCAATTTTAGTAAAGTATTGTGCTTCGATAGGACTTAACAATCCACCACCAATATTGCATCCTAATGCATATTCTACTTTTATCGCAAGGGCGGCTGCTTTCTGTTTTATTCCTTCTAAAGGACTTACCTGCACATTAGGAAAGCCGCTGTAAATACCTAACTGGGCATCGGCTGCATTTGGACCAATGACTGCAATTGATTTAATTTTATCTTTTGTTAAAGGTAAGATTCCCTCATTCTTTAGAAGTACGATTGACTTTTGTGCAACTTCGAGTGCAAGATCACGATTTTCTTTGCTGTCAAGTTTATCTATAGTAATTGAATTATACGTTACTGCTTCAGGAGGATCGAATTCGCCTAATCTGAAACGTGCAGATAAAACTCTTGTCAAAGCACTATCAAGATTTTTTTCTTCCAAAAATCCTTTATCAAGTGCTTCCTGCAAATATTGACGGTATGCCGATCCACAATTTAAATCGCATCCTGCAAGAATACTTCTTGCAACTGCTTCTGCACCTGTTTTGAAAAAGTGATGCCCATATAACATATCATAAATAGCTCCGCAATCAGATACTACATAACCTTCAAAACCCCATTTCCTCCTTAGTATATCATTTAATAAAAACGTATTAGCATTACAGGGAACTTGATTTAATTCATTGTATGCACCCATAATAGAGAAAGCCTTACCTTCAACAATTGCTTGATGGAACGCAGGTAAATAATATTCAAACAAACTTCGCATATCAACATCAGAAGAACCTGAATGACGACGCTCTTCTTCATTGTTTGCAATAAAATGTTTTGGAGTAGAAACTGTTTTTAAATAATATGGATCATCACCCTGCATACCTTTTACAAATGCAACAGCCATTCGGGATAAGAGATAAGGATCTTCACTATATGATTCTTCATTACGACCCCAGCGCGGGTCGCGCGCTATATTAATGGTAGGGCTCCAATAAGTTAATCCTTTTCCTTTAGCAACATTGTAAGCTCTTGCTTCATCGGATATCGCTGTACCTACACGATGTATTAAATCCGGGTCCCAACTAGAACCCATCGCAACAGCCTGTGGAAATGAAGTCGCACCACTGGCAAGTATTCCGTGTAATGCTTCGCTCCAATAGTTATATTTAGGAATTCCTAATCGAGGAATTGAATCCGACTGGTTGGTCAATTGATTAATCTTCTCTTCAACCGTCATTAAATTTATCAGATCAGAGAGTCTCTCTTTATAAGAATTTGGTTGAAAGACATTTACAATTAGAGAGCCGCTAACTAAATCATTTGATGTTGATTTGCCAGATAGGAATAACAAATAATAACCCGGCCGTGGGAATGTAACTTCGGTTACCGGATTAGAAGGATCTTTAAAAACGACTTCAGAATTCTGAGGACAGGTCTATTCAACTTTTATATCATCTGAAGACACTCTTCCATTGAGTTGCGCTGAATGAGTCTGTTCCCAATTTATGATTTGATTATGCCTGCACTAATTGTAATAGTTTGTGAAAAAACTGATAAAGAGTTCAAAAGCAAGAAAACTACCAATGTATTGATTGATTTGATGATTCTTCGTTCCACTTAATTCTCCTTATAAAGGATTTGTTATTTCAGATTTATCATAAAGGAAAATTTGATCAGCATAGTATTATTCAATGTTAGATCACTTAATTAATTTTTTTAAATCCTCATTCTGTAATTCTTTCAATTATAGTTCAGTATTCAACACACTGTTTTGTCCATGTAGGTCCAACGATATAAAACATACCGTTTTTATATTGTACCGGTTCGATTCCTAATTGAGGCGTTTTTTCCCACGGTTGCAAATCGGGACAGTACGGGTATGGTCGTTTGTCGTACATAATATAATGACAAGAGTTCCACAACTTACCATCCGGTCCCTCGAACAAAGCATTGTGTCCAGTTTCGCAATATGGATCTTCACTATCCTGAAATTTTAAATTATCATATCCGCCTTCGATTGCAAGTTCTTTACAATATCCTTTTTTTCGAGTTCCAAATATCGGTTCGGGCGATGCTAATTCCCATGGTCCCAGAGGTGATTTTGATTTTAGCTACCCAACCTCATATCCACGTGTCCAAGTGGAGAAAAACATAAAATAAATTCCCTCTCTTTTAATCACAAAAGAACCTTCGATTCCTCCCGCCATCCACATTGGGTAACCCGGTTGCTTTTTGTAGAGAAATTTTTGAATTGGAGTTGTTAGCTTTCCGGTTTTTAGATCTATATTCGCTTGAAACAATCCGTTACCGCTACAGTATAGATAAGTTTGTCCATCTTCATCTTCAAACAAAGTAGCATCGTTATTATATTGAGGTGTTAAAGGACCATTAACAAGTTTGTAGGGACCTGTCACTTCATCCGATGAAAACAACCAAATGCTATGTGTATTCATACCCTTTGGATCATCCTCAGTCAATTTCCCGCTGTTAACAGTTAGCCAATATTTATTCTGGATGTAATGAATCTCCGGTGCCCAAAACCGTCCGTTATAAGGACAATCGGGAGGTAATTTACTGGCATCAATAAGCCATGAATGTTGTCGCCAATGGATAAGATCTTCGGAAACTAAAAGTCTTACTCCAGGATTTGGTCCTGTCCACACAGGTAATGATGTTCCAGTGCAATACCACTGATTGCCAACATTAATGATGCAAGGATCACGCATTGCGATTGAAGTGTCCCTCGTAATCGGATTGGTGTAGCAGAAGACATGAGTAGCTGCAGAATCAGTTGATGCCATATTATCGCTTACTTGTGCAAAACAGGTGGATACTAAAACAACTAAGTGTAAATTCAGTTTATAAATCATAAATTTTTAAAATCAATTTTTATTTACACAAAAACTCATTTAAAACTTACCCAATCAATTTCAATAACGCTGTTATTTTTTAACTGAACAATCAGGTTTTGTATTCCGGACCGATATTCTTTAACAGGTAAATCGAAAATATTCCATTCTGAATCTCTGGAAATTTTTACTTCGGCAATTACCGGACTATCCATTTTATCTAAACGTAATTGCAGAGAGCCACCTGTTTTTGATTTAGCTCTTACATTGACTGATTTAACTTTGTTATTTCCGAAATCAACACTGTTATACTGAATCCAGACGTTTGCAGAATCGAGTATTGTCTTCCAGCCTTCAAACTTATTTAGTGTATCCAGGAATTCTATTGATGAACCTGTATTGCTTCTAAGAGAATACCTATCGATTTGAATTTTTGTTGAAGCATCAGTCAATCCAACACCGCGTAATGTGGGAATTACTTTTTTTATTGATCCATCTTCGTTAAAAAATAAACTATCGATCCTGACTGACCTGTTCTTATCAAATTGCGGAGACAAATCATTATAATGATAGAAAAGATACCATTGATTTTTATAATCTATAATTGAATGGTGGTTAGTCCAGCAACCAGGTGATTCATCCATTATCACTCCTGTAACTGTGAAGGGTCCGATTGGGTTATCCGCAACTGCATATTCAAGTCTTTCAGTTGAATCCTGAACGTGTGGATAGGTTAAATAATAAATTCCGTTCCGTTCAAACATATAAGGACCTTCTTTAAGTCCTTTATCAGGAAGACCCTCTACCAACTTTGGTTCAGAAGCAAGTTCCAGCATGTTTTCTTTCAACTTTGCTACATATACAATTCTTGCCGACCAGTACAGATACGTCTGACCGTCTTTATCGATAAAAATGTTGGGGTCAATACCCCGAACATTTTTAATCGGCTCTGATTGTGGAGTGAAAGGACCATAAGGTTTATCAGACACAGCAACGCCTATAGAAAAACCTCTTCCATAAGTTGTATCCTTGGCTGGGGCAGGGAAGTAAAAATAATATCTCCCATTTCTGTAAATACAATCAGGAGCCCACATAGCATATGCTTTTGAATTAACCCAGGACACTTTATCTTGACTTATAATAATACCATGGTCAATCCAATCTGTAAGGTTTGTCGATGAGAATACATGATAGTCTTCCATACAAAACCAGCCCGGACGACCCCGTTCTTTATTGGCAAGAATATCATGAGAAGGATAAAGATAAACTTTACCTTCAAAAACTCTTGCCGAGGGATCTGCCGAAAATTGATTCCTGATAATTGGGTTTTGAGCGAAGGAACAAGTGGGGATGAAAATCACCCAAATAAATATTATTAATATATATGGTTTGAAGTTCTTCATTGAAATACTGGCTGCATGTGAAACCAATCGAAGTCAACATATCCACCGGTTTCTTTAGCAGGATAATTGAACATGCAAAATTTATTTCCAGTAAAAATAGTTACACTTGGGAAAATAAACATAGTGGTAGTTATCATATTATAAACTAAATCTAATCTGAATACATCGATGTCAGGAAAATCTATCGCTATAACCGGATTAGAATATGTCTCATTTTCGTTGTCACTTTGAGTTTGATGCGCATGTAAAACAACTAAAAATAAGTAACAAAGAAAAAAAGAGACTCTTATTATTCTGTTCATACATAATTCTAATTCATGTTATTTACTAAACGAAGTTCTGGGCAGCCAAACTTTCATCTTTCCAACTCCCCTGTTTGACCATATGTAATATGGTATCAATGTTAATTCTTTATTATTAATTATATTTTTTAGAGTGATTACTTTGTCGGATAAAATTGTTTCTTCTTGAGTATCGGTATTTAAATATTCCGGTATAAATATATTCGATATCTGTTTGTTGTCAATTTCTTCTGCGCAATAAACTATCGGACCATATTCAAATGCAATTTTATTAATATCTGCTTTTACTTTTTCATTCGCAATTAATTTATGTACTTTCATCGGCAAAACCAGTTCTATCTTATCTCCTCTGGACCATTCTCTTGAGATTTCAGCATAACCCTTATCCATATTGGTCCCTATTTCTTCACCGTTAACTTTTAAAATGATCTTATTTAAACCATCGTCTATATAAGAATACAAATTGCCAGGAACAGGTTTGTTCCGGGCCCAGCCGGGAATACGAAGTTTTAAAGTGAATGATTTCTCAACTTCGGGATTAACCGAAATATTTATATGTCCATTCCACGGATAATCTGTTTGTTGGATTATTTCGACTTCCTCTTCATCTATTGTTAATTGAGCGTTATTGGAGATAAAAAGACTTACAAATAAGGTGTCTTTATTGACGGCATAAATCGACCCGGGTATTGAAGGAATAAATCGAATTAAATTTGTTGGGCAACAGGAACAATCAAACCAGGACTTTCTGGTACAGGCACCCTGGTTAAATTCATATTCACCGTCACTCTCAGTAGGATTTGGATAGAAAAAATTTTCTCCATCTAATGAAATACCGGATATTAATCCATTATACATTGTCCGTTCGATTATATCATAATATTTTGAATCACCAGTCAACAGGAACAACCTTTGATTCCATAATACGCTGGCGATTGCTGCACATGTTTCATTGTATGCTGTAAGATTTGGCAGTTCATAATTCTCACCGAATGCTTCTCCATCATGTTTAGAACCTAAGCCACCGGTTATGTACATTTTTTTATTAACAACATTTTCCCAGATATTATTTACAGCATTTAAATAATCTTGAGCATTATAAATAGCAGCTATATCAGTCATACCTGCATACATATATAATGCACGTACCGCATGTCCAACAGCTTCAGTTTGTTTAATAACAGGTTTATGATCCTGGCTGTATTCTCCATATAATTTGTGAGAAGTTGAATCACCACGTTCATCCAGAAAAAACATTGCGAGCTCAAGATACTTTTCATTGTTGGTAATTTGATAAAGTTTAATTAAACCCGTTTCAACTATCTGGTGTCCAGGGGGTTTACATAATTTATTAGGTCCAAAGTTATTTACCAACAGATCAGCATTTTTAATTGCAATGTCTAAAAAGTTTCTTTTGCCTGTCGCCCAATAATGTGCAGCAGCAGCTTCAAACAGGTGCCCGCTGTTGTATAATTCATGACTGCTCTCAAGATGTTCCCAGCGGTGAGTTGAAGGTTTGATCCACCATGCCGGAGGTTTTTCTCTGTTTATTGTAAACCACGTTGTAAGATAACCGTCAGGTTCCTGTCCGACTTTAATAATCGCAATCATTGAATCTATGTATGCATCTAATTCGGGATTAGGATTGCTTATTAATGAATATGATGCACCCTCAATAATTTTATACAGATCGGTATCATCGAAAGGCATCTTACCTTCATAAGTTCCTTTCATAATTCCACCAGCTACGAGGAAATTTTGCATTCTTCCTTCTTTGTTACATTTATCAAACGCATAACGAATTGTAATATTCTGAACCATCTTTATTTTTGGCAGCCAAAAGTTGTCATTTATTGTTACGTTTCGAATATCAACTGCAGAAATCGGATAATCCAGATATTTTGAACTCTCTCTCCCACAATTCAGAGCTATCAAAGCTAACAGAGTTAATAACGAAAATATTATTATGTTCTTTTGCATAGTTCCGCTTTAATTTTAGCTGAGAGTATTATTTTTATAATATTACAGACCATTTGTATTGTCTAATGCCTATAAATTTAAAATCATTAATTACTGCACTTTTCACATAGAATATTATTTCTTATTTAAGTAGTGTTGCTTTTCTTAAAACTTGTTGGTTACCACTTAATAATCTGATTGCATAAATGCCGCTGCCAACTCCTTCTCCTCTATCATTTTGTCCGTTCCAATTCAATGTGTAGGTTCCAGCTAGCTTATGACCTTTGTCTAGTAAACGAACCTGTCTTCCCATCATATCGTAAATCGCCAGCTCATAATCCGATTCAGATTCAAGTTGAAATGTGATATTTGTTGAAGGATTAAATGGATTGGGATAATTAGGTAATAATGAAAAAGATCTTACCAGCAGATCGGATTCATTTATTGAAGTTTTGATCGGATCGAATTTGTATATTTTTGTGGGATTGGTATAATCAAGCTCAATTATATAGAGTTCATGTTCTACATCCTGACCAAATGCAGAGATTCTAATATCTTCATCCGTCAGCAATGTGTTGGTATAAGTGCTATCGCCGTTATCCTCCAGAGACCAAATTTTACCGGTACACCAATCACCATAAATATATTTTCCAACAAGCTCCGGACGACCCGGACCGCGGTAAACAGCTCCCCCCGTTATTGAACAGCCAACGGCACCGTTTTCATATACGAAAATCGGTAACTGGTATAATTCAATATCGCATTCTACACCAGGTCTGCAATTCATTCCCTCAGTCTGGCTCCAGCCATAATTTTTTCCCGACTCTACAATGTCTATTTCTTCCCAACTAGCAAACCCTACATCGCCAACCCAAATTTTTCCTGTTACAGAATCAATGTTAAAGCGCCATGGGTTGCGAAAACCATAAGCAAAAATCTCTTCACGATAACCTTGGTCATTACCAACAAATGGATTATCCGGTGGGATACCATATGCTAAACTATCGCTAGGATTATCAACATCAAGTCGAAGAAAGGAACCCATTAGTTTTGTTAAATCCTGTGCAGTCGAATCCGGATCGGGCGGACCGATTGGATATTCCCATCCGCCATCTCCGAGGCTTGCATATAAATATCCATCATTTCCAAAACTTAACATGCCAGCAGTGTGATTTTCAAGAACTTGGTCGATCTCAAGCAATGTAGTTTCAGTTGTATCGTCCGCCATATTGGGATCGGATATGTGAGTAACACAGGTTTAATGAAGTTGAGATTTGGGTATGCTTCAACTAACTCATATTGAGCTTGCAGTAAACCAAAAGAGCTTAACACCAGAGAAAAGGTTATTATAAAAATTCTTTTAGACATGAGTACTTCCTAAACGATATATTTAATTAATCAATGTATTTATCTTAATTCTGTTCCCTACAATATTCATTGTCATGTGTTGATTGATCTTAATATTGTTTTCATATATGTTTCCAAATCATTGACTTTTGATAATTACTTTTGCCTCTTTTAACTCTGGTGATGTTACAATAACAGTTATCAATCCTGCAGTTTCAGAC
>JARRKK010000024.1:0-5251 GCA_037388105.1 Ignavibacteriaceae bacterium
ACCTGCTAATTTAATATTCTTCATGGGTCCATTAATTTCTTTTTCATTAAAGATTAATGATGAAATTCCATTTTGATTATTTGGATAATCAGAAGTATGTAAAACTTTTACAGATTTTAGCTTCATTAAAATTTTACCCAGGTTCTGCAGGTTTCCATTAAGTCTTTTAACCGGTAAAAAAAGTGGTCCATGTAGTGAATCAGCAACATCCGGTTCGTCAACATAATTTTCTAATATCCACGAACTATAACTGGCTTTCTCCCACGATTTTGAATATAGATAATAACCAATGCCTTTAGCACCGTATGCCAAAGCAGAATACACCTGGAAACTTATATCTTCAAAAGATGGATTTCCATAATCATCATGACCGCTAGAGAGTACAATCATCCAAAATGGAATGTTATGTTCAATAGATTTTTTTCTTATAATCTTCAGATTGGAATAATAATCTTTCCTAAAACCTCCAAATTTTTCTTTTAGAAGAGGGTAGTGGTCAAAGCAAAGAATTCTTGGTTTAAACTCCTGCGAATTAATGAAAGTATCGATGTATTGTTCATAGGATGATTCATCCGGAGTAAGATCCCAGTAACTGGGAAACAAATTCATATAATCCAATTTTCTATTGAAAGTAGTATCTGAACGAATTTGTTTACTCATTCTATTTATATCTTCATTATCATCATTGGGTGCTAAATTTAGTGGAGTGCAAAGTTTACGGTTGTTACCTGGTTCATCCCAAACATACCAACCATAAACAAAGTCGTCATTAAATTCACTAAGGTATTTTTTAATATCAGAGTTCGTATCATCATTGGAGTTTCTATATATGAAATTATCCTTACACTCATTTTCAATAATCGCTAACCACTTTAATTTTGATTCTCCTAATTGTTCAAACGCTTCTCTAACTTTATAAGGTGAAGGCATCCAACTATAATTGCCGTTTACAATTATATTAATTCCTCCCTCTTCAATTATCTTCAATGAGGCAATTAAGTCATTCGATTTATCAGGCAAATTGTATGCAAAAATTGGGAATAAACCTCTTGGATCATTCCAGTATTCATTATTGTTACCTTGTACACCAGCGAGCTTGGGTTTGTTAGAATTCAGGGGGTTATAAGGATTAATGATCTCTTTAAAAACGAAATTATTAACTTTACCTGAGTAACCCAACAATAAATAGAGTGTTGCCAGGAAGATTAACAGAAATGTTATTCCAAAAATTTTTTTATTCAAAATCTCTTATCAAGTCTATGGTTATTATTAAAATTTATTATCTCTTTTCACTATTTTATTGATTTTATTATTAAGTTATCTATATAATTGATACGGCATTCAATAATATAACCAAGATTTCTCTTTTCTGTGTCAAAACCAAATCTTTCGTCCTTCCCTTTCACTCCGCAACTCAATTTTATTTCAATTTTTTCAATTTGGTACGGAACAATTTTTATTTTGGTACATCTAAAACCGAAAACTGTATTTATTGTTTGACATTGTTCAATATTTTTTTATCTTTGAGTAAAATTTAAGAAAGAAAGGGTGTATTTTATAGCCGATTTGCTACTTTTATTGTAAGAGAAAATTTATTTTTAATTTTTTAGCAGAGTAGCAAATTTAAGCCGATTTAGATTTATTCTCTGATCGGTTATTTTTTTGATTAAATTTAAGAATTTGGGAGGTATGTACATTTATTTATTGATACTTATTAACAGGTTCAGACATCCATTAACTAAAGAAGGAAACCGAAAATGAAAGAAGTAATCGCAAAAATCGAAAATCCCCTATCTGATCTTATTAGTGACGATATTTATGAACTTTTGGACTCTCACGGTTTAGTAGATGAAAAAGCGGTAAGAGATTACCAGATTCGTAAAAAGTTCAAACAGTTAAGGGCTAGTAAGATTAGTGCTGGTGACGCTATCGATACAATCAGGGAGGATTACCCATACTTGCAATTCGACACAATTAGAAAAATTGTCTATCAGATAAGTAAGTAAAATTTTGCTTGACAAATAAATCTCGTTGATTTATATTAATACTGACTCTTTCAAAGGGTTCTCCCCTGCCCTTTGAAGTAAAAGAGTCGAGCCCAGTGGTACCCCATCGCTGGGCTTTTTATTTTTTACTTTATCGGAGTTGTGATGGCTAAGAAAGTTAAAAGAAAAAATATTCGCAAATCGAAAAAAGATAATGTCAGGGTTTCTCCATTCAGCATCTATTGGGAAAAGGGAAATTATACTTTGCTCATAATTGGTTTTGCTGTCATAATAATTGGCTTCTATATTATGTCTATTGGTCAATGGAATAGCTTCCCCTCTCTTGTAATCTCACCTATTTTATTGTTTATCGGGTATGTTCTAATATTTCCGGCATCAATATTTTTCCGTAAGAAGAATCGGGTAGAAAATTCACAGGACGATAAAATTGGTTCTAGCGAAAGTTAAAGGGAACGTAGTCTCAACTCAGAAAAACACTCACCTTAAAGGTCATAAGCTTTTAATCGTCCATCCGGTTGATCTGAATAATAAATATATAGGAAAAAAAGACATCGTAGCATTGGATTTTGTAGATGCAGGTATAGGCGATATAGTTTTATTAGTACAGGAAGGTAAAGCCGTTCAACAGATTCTTGGTCATCGAAAAGCTCCTGTTCACTCAGTAATTGTTGCTATTGTAGATTCTATTGATGTAAATTAAAATTTATATTACCTGAGTATAGTAAACGATGTGTCTAAACTCAATTTAGAACAACTTACAAATCTTTATACACTGCTCTCCGCCGAAGGAATTGGGCCGGGCAAAGTAAGAAGCCTGCTGGCAAAGTTTCGATCAACTGAAAATATCTTATCTGCAGATTACCATAGCTTATTAAAGGTTGAAGGCATTAGTTCAAATCTTGCAAAAAGAATCCAAAATGCAAATTGGAATCGTGAACAAATAAATGATTGGCTTGAAGTTGAATTATCGAAACTGAAAAATCTTAATGCTGAAATTGTAACCATATGGGATGACACTTATCCCAAATTACTTAAAAACATTTATGATCCACCGCTGATATTACAAATTAAGGGTCATCTAACCGAAGCGGATAACTTTTCAATTGCCATGGTTGGAACCAGATTGCCAACAAACTATGGAAAAGTACAGGCTGAAAGAATAGCAGCCGGGCTTGCTGAACAAAATATAACTGTAGTAAGCGGAATGGCGAGAGGGATAGATTCTATTTGCCACTCAGGAGCAATTAAAAAAGGCGGGAGGACAATTGCCGTCATTGGTTCCGGTTTAGATATAGTTTATCCACCGGAAAATAATAAGTTGTTTAATATGATTTCTGAAAGCGGCGCAATAATAAGTGAATTTACCCTCGGTACAAAACCTGATGCAGTAAACTTTCCAAAAAGAAACAGGATTATATCTGGTTTAAGTTTGGGCTGTGTAATTATTGAAACTGGACTTGCAGGTGGTGCAATGCAAACTGCACGATTTGCTCTGGATCAAAACAGAGAAGTTTTTGCAATTCCAGGAAACGTAAATGTAAAGCAGGCGGAAGGAGTAAATCAACTTATACAAAGAGGAGAAGCTAAATTAATAACATCTGCAGATGACATACTGCTTGAACTTGAATTAAAACTAAAACCAGTGCTCGGGAAAAATATCCCAAGGCAACAGGAAGAATTAAATCTTTTCGAAGAAAAAATACTAGAAGCATTAAATTCAGATGCTTTACTGATCGACAATATCGCTGCTACTACAAATCTTTCAACTTCCGATTGCCTCGTACATTTGTTATCACTCGAATTTAAAGGACTGGTAAAGCAACTACCCGGTAAAAGGTTTGCATTACTTTAGTTGGGTAGTCTAAGAACCAATTGAGATGAATATTTAAACAAACGGAAATAAAAAGTTTGAATTTATAAATTGAGTGGTAATTTAAATTTACAGATTAAGATTTAGTTAATTACCAGGTTCAATACTTCTTTTTGTTCCCCCATAAAACTTTCAATCTTTCTTTAAGAATTTTTTCCTGTCCATTCCCAGATGGAAAATAAAACTGCTTCCCATCCATTTCCTCCGGTAAATAATTCTCTTTAACAAAATGGTTATCAAATTCGTGTGCATATTTATATTCCTTACCGTAACCAATATCTTTCATCAATTTTGTGGGTGCATTTCTTAAGTGCAGAGGCACAGAATAAAGTGCATTATTTCGAACTTCAGTCTCAGCGTTTTTTATTCCCATATATGATGCATTGCTCTTAGGGCATGAAGCAAGATAAGTTGTGCATTGTGCCAATATAATTCTTGCTTCAGGCATACCTATTTTATGAACAGCACCGAATGCAGCTTCTGCCAATACTAATCCATTTGGTGATGCATTTCCTATATCTTCTGATGCGAGAATTACTAAGCGCCGTGCAATAAAAAGCGGATCTTCTCCACCTTCTAACATCCTTGCCAGCCAATACAACGCAGCATCCGGATCACTACCTCTAACACTTTTAATAAAAGCTGAGATTATATTGTAATGTTCTTCGCCGGATTTATCATAATTAATATTCTTTTTTTGAATTACATTTTCAAGAACATCCTTTGTTATCTCAATTGACTCAGAATCTATTTCCTGAATTATGGATGACTCCAATATATTTAATAAAATCCGGGCATCGCCTCCAGATAAATAGAGAAGGAAATCGATATCCATATTTTCAATTTGTAAACCTGAGAGAAACTTATCTTTTTTAAGGGCAGCGTTTAATATCTTTTGAAGATCATTTTTTGACAGATCTTCAAGGATATAAACTCTGGCACGGGATCGAAGTGCAGGGATGACCTCAAACGAAGGATTTTCAGTAGTGGCACCTATTAAATATATTAGACCTGTTTCAACTGAGTAGAGTAGTGCATCCTGCTGTGCTTTATTAAATCGGTGAATCTCATCTATAAAAAGAATTGTTTTTTTATTCATCTGTTTATTCTGTTCGGCAATTTCAATTACCTTTCTCAAATCTTTTACTCCGGAAGACACAGCATTTAGCTGATAGAAATCTGCATTCGTCTTTTTTGCAATAATTTTAGCAAGTGTTGTTTTACCTGAACCGGGAGGACCCCAAAGGATAAATGATGATAATGTGTCATTTTCTATCATGGATCGAATCGGCTTACCTTCCCCAACCAGATTCTCCTGTCCATAAAATTCGCTTAAATCTTTTGGTCGTATTCTTTCAGCAAGTGGTATGTCAGG
>JARRKK010000024.1:5332-26601 GCA_037388105.1 Ignavibacteriaceae bacterium
CATCCTTTCACCTTCTCTTAACATATCATATTTTTCTCTGGCAACCTGTTCGATTTTTGCAGGTATTTCTTTTTTCAATGAATCAATTTCATTCTTAAGATTTATATTCTCTTCCTCTAATTTTCCAATCTGTTCATTTAATGATTTAACCTCGTCATTCAATTTTACATACTTAATTATACCGTGTTCATTGAAAAAGAGAAAAAATATTCCTGTGAGGATGATGATAGAAAAAACATATAAAAAGTATTTTTTCCGTTTATTTTTTGCCATTTAAACTATTCCTGATTATCCGGTCTATTAATTCATTAAATGATATGCCAACTGCATTTGCCATTTTGGGGACTAAGCTTGTAGCTGTCATACCCGGTAATGTATTAACTTCAAGACAATACGGTATATTATCCTCACTCAATCTAAAATCTACCCTCCCATAAACTTTACAGCGTAGCGATCTGAATGCTATTAATGCCTGCTCCTGCAAATTATTAAATACATCTTTTGGAATATCCGCCGGAACTATATATTCACTCATCCCACTCGTGTATTTGGATTTATAATCATAGAAGCCGGATTTAGGAATTATCTCTAAAACGGGAAGAGCTTCATCTTCAAGAATTGCTACAGTCATTTCTCTGCCGGCAATATATTTTTCAACTAGTGCTATATCTGAGAATTGAAGCGCGGATTTAATAGCAGATTGAACTTCGTCTTCTTTTTTTACTATTGTAAGTCCAACAGTAGATCCCTGATCATTCGGTTTAACTACACATGGAAAACCAAATTCTTCACTTATCTTATTAATAACTTCATCTGGGATAAATTGATCGGTAATGGTAAACGATTCAGCACTATTAACATTATTTTCCTGAAAAATAATTTTGGAAAAAGCTTTATCCATAGATATCGTACTTGAAAATACTCCCGAGCCTGTGTACCTGATACCTCTTAATTCAAGCAGCGATTGTATAATTCCGTCCTCTCCCCATTTACCATGTAACGCTAAAAAAACCAAATCAATATTATCAAGCAAATTGGAATTTACTGTTTTGAGTATGTTTTCATTTTTAATATTTATGTGATCATCCTTACTAAAAAATTTTTCCTCTTTATCCGGTTGATCAGTACCATAAGCCGGATCAATAAGAGTACAATTATAACCTAATTCATTAATTGCTTTATAAATTGCTTGCCCTGATGATTTTGATACTTCTCTCTCTGGCGAAGTTCCGCCTATAAAAACAGCAATATTAATTTTAGTATCAGGCATAATTTAGATTAGCTGAATTGCATATAGAAAACATTAATCATAAATATTCCGTTGATCCACCTTAATTCCGTATGTCTCCTCTGAGATTTTTAAGAGTTCACTTATATCATTACGGGATAGTTCTTTTGGTGAACCTAACATTTTTGCTTTGTAGATTGTTTCTGCAGAATGTTCGAGTTTCTCCATTTTATAATATGCATCGTCCAGGTCGCCTCCTAAAGTTAAAGCTCCGTGATTTTGCAACAGATATGCCCAGGAATGATCAATATACGGTTCGAGACTTAACGGGAGATCATTTGTAGAAGGGGTGCCATATTTACATAATGGTACTTTCCCGAGTGTTAAAATTACTTCCGGAAAGTAATGCTCATCCAATCCCTTTCCAATAAGACTAAAAGCAGTTGCATAAACCGGGTGGCAGTGGACTACCGCGTTAACATCAGGTCTACGGGAATAAGCAAAGAGATGAAGTTTGAACTCAGTTGTTATTTTACCTTCACCTTTCAAGAGAGATCCACTCAAATCAAATTCGAGTATGTCTTCTTCAGTCACATCTCCAATTCCGACATTTTCTTTCTAATTCTTCCATCAATTTCAAATTTATTAATCCATCTTCACCGGTAACTAATGGTTCCTCATTATTAAGAAATGATTTTTGTACAGATCGGAGGAGAAAGTGTAATTTATTTCCCCTTTTTCTAAAACTAACTTTTGCATCACCATCGAGGAGAATACTCAGTTTTGCGGATTGATTTTTAACCCCAATAAAATTCTCAATACTGATTGCACCTTTATGACCTAGTATTTCTATTCTATTAAATGCTTTTTTGTTGTTAAATGAAACATTTAAATAACCATAACCATTGGTTTTGAATTTAATAAGAGCAACTGCAAAATCATCAACATCACTGTTGTATACTACATTATCTATAAAACCTATCATTTCCTCAACCTCGCCACCAAAATATCTAAGCAGGTCTATCAAATGTGTTCCAAGATCCATTAGTGCACCGCCACCGCTTAAATTTTTATTGAACCTGAAATTATTATCGGGTGTAAAATCCATATTAAAGTTCAGATTTATTGATACTAACTTTCCCAACGTATTATTCTGAATAAGTGCTCTGGATTTTACAACATGTGGGTGAAACCTATGAACATAATTTACAGTTAGAAACACACCCTTATCATTACAGATTTTCACCATTTCTTCAGCTTGCTTTGAAGTAATTGCCAGTGGTTTTTCACAAAGTATATGCTTATCAGCTTCCGCGGCTTTTATTACCTGTTCATAATGATCAGAGTTTACACTGGAAATGTATACGCAGTTAATATCCGATTTCAGAAACTCAGTATAATCGCTGAAGTAACCTGAAGCGCCGTTGTTTTCGGCAAGCTGCTTTGCTCGATCCATATTATGACTATAAAGTGAAACAAGTGAACTTCTTCTTAAAGATGATAAAGCTGGAATGAAAGAATGCTCCGCATAATAACCACAACCGGCAATTCCCCATTTTAATTTTCTAATTTTAGGTCTCTTAATTTTTAGCATTTAATATATGGTCACAAAATCAATTCAATGGATTATCAGTAAACTTTTTTATAAAGTTTCAATTTGTCCATCACCTTCTGTATTGGTTTTGAATTGAGCATTATATAAAAATGCACACTCGGCACATTTCTTTCCAACAATTCTTCAACTTGTTTTGTTGCCCACTCAACGCCAATATCCATTACGTGTTCAGGTTTTGCATTAAAAATTTCATCTGCACACTCATCCGGAATCGTTACATTAAAATATTTCGGGATTGAATTAAGCTGATTTTTCGAGGTGATAATTTTCAAACCTGGAATAATTGGCACGTTAATTCCTTCTTCCCTGCACTTATCTACAAAATCAAAATAGAATTTATTATCAAAAAACATTTGAGTTACAACATAATCGGCTCCAGCATCAACTTTTTGTTTAACTGTTCTGATATCGGATTTTAAATTTGGTGCCTCAAAGTGTTTTTCAGGATAACCACCTACACCTATACAATAATTAGTTGCTTTTGCATCCAAAAGCGATTCTTCAAGGTATTTACCATTGTTCATATCAATTATTTGCTTTACCAAATCCAGCGATGTCTGATGAGTGCTTCTTCCTGAAGGAATAGGTTTCTCGTACCCGCTGTCATCACCTCTAATTGCCAGGATGTTATCAATAGCCAAATAATTTAATTCGATTAAGAAATCTTCTGTTTCTTCTCTTGTAAATCCCTTAACAAGAATATGAGGTACAGCATCAATGTTATATTTGTTTTGGATCAGTGCACAAATACCAAGAGTTCCCGGTCTTTTTCTTTTTACAATTTTCCGTATTGCCTGTGGAGTCTCTTCGTAAATTACTTCGGCAGAGTGACTAGTAATATCAATAAATGGTGGATTATATTTTATTATTTCATCCAGAACAGCCAATACACTTTTGATATCTCCTCCTCTTTTAGGAGGTATCAGCTCAAAACTTATCAATGGCTCCCTTGCTGATTCTAAATGTTCGATAACTTTCATTTAAACATTCATTATTGTTTAAGTTAATTTAATATAATTAATCTTAATCTGCTTGTAAGTTTAAGGAAGGAGTATCAATAACCTGTTCATAGGGCTTTTAATACTTTCTTGATTCGTGCGGATCTTCATATATTTTCCTTCCAGCCATAGTAGAGACATATCACCATAGTGCTTACTCATTATATTACCGGATTCACCTGTAGTTAGGATCAAATAGAATTCATCCGGATTAGCAAAATCATAAATGTACCGCATAGAAGGACCTAAATCATTCTCAAATAAATCGTGTCTAAACATCGGATATTCTTCGATGCTTTCTGAGAACGGATACTCTGTATTAAAAATAGTAGTTCCATCTCCACCAAGTTCAAAGGGACCAATATTTATAAATTTATCAAGTAGCGAAAAGTTACCACTGAATGGATGTTTAAAAACTACTTTATGAAGCTTTCCCCACTGCCAGTCTTTAACTTCTTTTCCAACATTTTTTTGCAGATAAACCAGAGCATCATCCATACTCTTGCGAATTATATCATCCCTGTTTTCAATTTGTTGAGTGTTGATATCATCCCACCAATTTGAATCAGTACTATCTAATAGCTGGTTAATACTTCTGTACGGGACATTTGACAAAAAAACATACTGATTAAAGAGATCATCACCCATTTTATCCAGAAATACATTATTTAAAAGAAATTTAAACGTTGTTAAATAAATTGTTGGTGCCTGAGCAAACTTGTCCAACTTAAAATCCCAGTCTTTGAGTAATTGTAAAGCGAGTAATAATTTATCATCCTTTACATCTATACTATCGTATGCACCGAGAAAGTAACTCACAATACTTTTTGCATATGGGGAAACGATATCCATTTGGTACTGCATAAAGTCGTTGACAGAATGCTTCGTTTTCGATTTCAACAGCTCTGTGATCCTTTCTATTCTTGATGGAGGTTCCCACAGATTAGTAATATGATATTTGAAATCTTTTTCAGTTTTATTATTTGCCGATGCAATAAAATTTTGATCCGGGTTATACAGAACCGGGACATGATCTCGATTAAAAAGACCTGTCCAATCGCTTTCAGAAGTTGTTCCATCAAAAACAAAGGTTGTGGAATTTAGTGTCCCATTACCTCTTAGAGGAAGTGCACCGCCAAATATATAACCGATATTGCCCTCAGCATCACCATAAACAAAATTCTGTCCGGGTACATTAAATAATTTTACAGCGGATTTAAATTCTTTCCAGTTAGCTGCCTTATTAATTTTTAAAAAAGCATATGCTTCATCACTAACTTCATTCCCAAGCCAGCGCATGCTGATCGGGGGGTAAGTTGTATGGTCTTCATTGTACACGATATTAAATGAATGAATGTTCGATATAACAGGACCCCGGTGCGTTTCTTTGATTATAATAGGTACAGGACCATCACCTCGAACAAAAATTGTGTCCTCAATTATTTTTAAGTCATTCCATTTATCATCCAAAAAATACTTTGTACCGGATGAATCAAACTCCTCAAAATAAAAATCGGAATCATCATTCATAATGTTTGTTAAAACCCAGGAAATATTTTTGTTTTTGCCAATCACTATTCCCGGGACACCTGGTAAAGTAACTCCTGCTGCATCCCAGTTTGGGGATTTTATAACTGCAGCATACCATTTGCCGGGTACACTGAATGCAAGATGAGGATCATTGGCAATAATAGGTTTGCCGGATGATGACATCTTACCATTAACCACCCAATTGTTTGAACCAATATGTGTCCCGTCCATCCTCATAAATTTTCTAAATTGTTTATCAATCTCTAAAAATGTTCTGCTGATTGCCGTAAACTTTTTAAGATGATCAGGAATAATAGTTGGTGCATTTTCAGGATAATCAGGTAAAATTTCTTCAACATTTTCTTTCCCCAATTTTTGAACAAGTTCAGTAAATGAAATATCTGTCCACCAGCTCAGGTTAAGTTCCCAGGCCATCATTCTGATTACTATCAAGCTGTGTTCAGGTTTCCACTCTTCGGGCTGATACCCAAGCATATCGAACTCAAAAGTATATTTATTCCTAGCTTCTTTTATATAGTAATTCACACCCTTAGAATATGCTTCAAGCAATTGTAACGCAGCAGGATTCATTTTGTTTTTTATTTTTTCTACAGTTCTGTTTATACCAACTGTCCTAAACATTATATCGAAAGGAATGGTTTCTTTACCCATTACCTCGCTAAGTCTTCCGGCACCAGCTCTCCTCACCAAATCCATCATAAACATTCTTTCCTGTGCGTGAACATATCCCAGAGCAAATGCTGCATCCTCATCATTATTTGCAAAAATATACGGGACAGCCATACTATCTCTATAAATCTCAACTTTCTCTTTTAATCCAGGTGCCTTCAAGTTTCCCTGGTAGATGGGAAGGGAATTATTCAGCATTCTGTAGAAGATATACCCGCCGATAATTAATACGAGCAATAGTGAGATGGAGATTCCGATTGTAATTTTTAGCCAGAGTCGCATAAAATTAATGATTATTAGCAGTTCCAAATATAAAGATATTTACTAAGCTGTTTAGGAATAGATTGTAATAAGAGGATGACAATATCGTTCGTTGTCCACATTTGTGATTTAGAATTTTTATCAAAGATATTTTGAACATATTTATTTTTAAAAACATATCAAGGCTAAATAGGAAATAATTCCTATGACCATCGTTAAATTAAATTATAATAAATCGACTTCACTTTGTTTTGTCTACAACAACTAATTAGATTATTATAAACCAGGAAATTGGAATTCATCTACTTATTTTGTATTAAATAGGCAGGATTAAAGCATAGGTGAAATAATAATAGATAAATTCAACAAAAATTTTAAAGGAGTTTTATGAACACCAACGATAGGAAAAAATTAAAATCATTAAAGATCAGATCATTAAAAATTGAAGATTACCACAAGTTAGTTGAACTGCAGTTAAAATGTTTTCCCGGAATGAAGGCCTGGTCACGTGAACAGGTCGAGAGTCAAATCAAACATTTTAAAAAAGGACAGATTGTGGTTGAATACCAGGGGAAACTTATAGGATCATCAAGTTCTCTGGTGATTGACTTTGATGAATACCAGGATTCGGCATCATGGAAAGATATCTCCGATAATGGTATGATTACCAACCACGATGATGAAGGAGATACTCTATATGGAATTGAAATTATGGTTGACCCGGAATTCAGAAATATGAAAATAGGCAGGCGATTGTATGATGCGAGAAAAAAGCTGGTGAAAGAAATGAATTTAAAGAGAATCGTAATTGGTGGTAGAGTCCCCAATTTTCATAAATATTCGGATAAACTGACTATCCACCAATACGTCGAACAAGTTATAAGTAAAAAATTACATGATCCTGTTCTAACTTTTCAACTTGCAAATGGATTTATACTAAAAAGAATAATAACAGATTATCTTAAGCCAGATGAAGAATCGAAAGGATTTGCAATTCTGCTTGAATGGGTAAACTTGTACTACCATCCTAAACCAGCTGAGAGAGTTGTTTCATCACAACCGGTTCGAATATGTACTATTCAGTATCAAATGAGACCAATCAAATCCTTTGATGAATTTGCGCATCAGACAGAATTTTTTGTGGATATTGCATCGGGTTACAAATCAGATTTTGCCATATTTCCTGAGATATTCACTCTTCAGCTGCTTTCGTTCATGTCTCCGGGAAGACCCGGTGAACAAGTTAGGAGACTAACCAGGTTCACCAAAGATTTGTGCGATCATTTTCAGAATTTAGCACTTAAATATGCAGTAAACATCATTGGGGGTTCTCATTATACGGAGGAGGAGGGTGATCTCTATAATATTTCATATCTTTTCAAAAGAGATGGAGAAATTGAAAAACAATACAAAATTCATATTACACCAAATGAACAACGATGGTGGGGTACAAAACCCGGGAATGAGTTGAATATTATTTCCACTGATAGGGGTAAAGTTTCAATTCAAATCTGTTATGATGTTGAATTTCCGGAATTAGCAAGAATTTCTACCGAAAGAGGTGCAAATATAATTTTCGTTCCATTTTGCACCGATGAACGACACGGTTACCTTCGAGTCAGGTACTGTTCACAAGCACGTGCTATAGAAAACCAGGTTTTTGTTGCAATGTCAGGCTGCGTAGGAAATATTCCATTTGTTGAAAATATGGATATCAATTATGCTCAATCCGGAATTTTCACTCCTTCAGACTTCCCGTTTTCACGAGATGGAATTGCAGGTGAATGCCAGCCGAATATCGAAACTGTAGTTGTTGCTGATGTTGACATTGAGTTATTAAGACGTACAAAACTTAACGGTACAGTGAGAAACTGGATGGATAGAAGAACAGACCTCTATAAAGTAACTGATGTGAACGGATATAAAACAACGAAACGTTAAAGTTGATGAATCTTTTTCAAATCTTTAATGAGTGAGTTTAAATCGGGTTCCTCATAGGTAGAATTTCCCATTGGATCATCATAATCATTTAAACCTAAAAGTGCTCTAATAGAATTAACAACACCTAAACTCAGTGATTCCAGATTGTAGCCTCCTTCCAGAGTAAAAACAGTTTTTGAATCACACAATTTATCTGAGAGTTTCACCAGCTCTTCAGAAATCCAGGAATAACCTGACAGGCTAAGCCCCATATTTGCAAGAGGATCATCCCAATGCGCATCGTAACCCGCAGATACAAATAATATGTCAGGATGAAACTTTTCGATTTTCGGAATAATAGTTTCATTATATATTGTTCTAAATCCGTTATCCCCAACATAAGTAGGTAGCGGTATATTCATTAATTTGCCCTCACAGTTTCCCTTCCCGATTTCCTTCAACCCGCCGGTTCCGGGATAAAAAGGATATTGATGCGTAGAGATGTAAAGAATATTTGTATTATCTTCAATCAATGCCTGAGTACCATTTCCATGATGAACATCGATGTCAACGATTGCAACCTTTTTAATCTCATTATTCTGTAATGCTACCTTCGCCGCAACAGCAACATTTCCAAATATACAAAAACCCATTGCACGGTCTTTTAGAGCATGATGTCCCGGAGGACGAATCAGTGCAAAACCGTTTTTAATCTGACCATTAATGATTGCGTTGGTTAATTCAATCAAACTGCCAACTGCAACCATAGCAGCATCAAAAGAATATTTGTTTGTATATGTGTCTGGATCGAGATTGGCTCCACCTGTGTTACAAACTTCTCTCACTCTTTCAATATAATCTTCAGAATGACAAAACTTTACTTCCTCAATAGTTGCAGGTCGAGACTTTAACTGTTTAATTTTATTGATCAATCCGGAATCTGAAATTTTATTCATTATGGCTTCTAATCGTTTAGCAGATTCAGGGTGACCTGGTTGGTCATGTTTTATAAAAATCGGATCGTAAACAATTGCTGTGTTAGACATGTTTTAAAGATTAGAAAAATGATGTTGTAATATTAAAATATTTACCTTAAAAGATCTTATGATCATAATATCACTATCCTCGGCCCAGCAGACAAACCTCTATCCAGCCACTCTCCTCCGTTGGAAAATATTTATTTGTTCCGCTCCTCATTCTTTCCAGTTTCTTCATACCATATCTTTTGAGAACAGCTAGGTTAAATAATTCTTCGAACTGGGAATGACTATACCTGACAATCTCCGGAAAGCCACAAGAGTCAGAAATAAACTTAAAAACTTGCTCAGCAATTTTGTTATTCTCCGAATTAATTTCATCCTTTACTTTTAAAAACTCAAAAACCACTTGCGCTGGATTAATCACCTTAATAAAATCTTGCAAAGACTTCCTGGGTAAATAATAGCTTATGCCTTCAAGTATCAACAAAGTAGATTGTTCTGAACTCCATCCATGCTCTGTAAGTGATTTAACAACCTCTGATGGATTTAAAAGATTGGTGGTAATAAAAGAAATATTCAGCTTTGAAATATCTCCCAACACCGTTAACAAATTAAATTTGGTTTCCATATTCTCATAATCTAATTCGAATACTTTAATATCGGGATATAAGTCATTTACTTCGATTCCGAGAGGATCCAATCCGGCACCGGCAATTATCAGTTGCGTTATTTTCTCGTTTGAAGTAAAACATTTGTTCACCAGGTTGAGAACACCAAATTTTCTATTCTTTATTACTTCATCATAGTAAGAGCATATTTTGTTGCATTGCTGGTAAAAGAAATTATTGGAATTCAGGTTAAGCTTTCTCAAATAATCTTTGGCTATTACTGTTCTATAAATATCCTCTCCTGCCCAAAGCAAAACCATCTCTGAAGTGGAAGATAATTGAGACACTTATATCTCCATTTTGTGAAAAAAATTATATCCACAATAAAGCCAAATCATGTTTTCCACATTGGCCCACGTCTACTCGATATGATTGAAAACAAATTCAATCATTATTTTTGTTGATAATAAAAGATAATGTTGCTTATGGAAACTAGTCAAATTTAATTACTTTCATTTGAAGGTTAACTATCCGGTTCTATAAACAACCTGGCCGACAGTAGAACTTCCAGGGTTAATCTATGTAGTTAAGATAATATAATTTATTATAGCTTATTCCAATCAATATTAATTTCGATCATGTTATAATGGCACTCCATCTCTGATAAAGCTTGGGTTTTAGCAGTAAGTTTAGGACTGATATAACGTATACCCAGATTCATTCCTCTAAGAATAAAAAGTATTGCTAAAATCATTGCTAAATATGGTGTCGCTTTTATTAATTTTATTATGATAATATGGTTTTTTGTACTTTCCAAAAACTGCTACAGAGTGATAAGTTTTATGGTTAGGATAATATTGTGACCAATCAATTCTTTCTTTATTTATTATAAATTATTACTATTTTAATGTAGCTCTAATATTGAATGTTTTTTAAGCCGTCAGGGGTGGCGGCCTCTCGGCGGATCAAGTTCCCGTAAGTATAATGGGAATGCAAATGTCAGTAGAGATTGGACAGAACCTCTCACACTATCAAATCCTCGAAAAGCTGGGCGAGGGAGGTATGGGTGTTGTTTACAGAGCCCTTGATATTTTCCTTAATAGAAATGTGGCTTTAAAATTCCTTCCCTTCCATCTTACTTCAGATCCATCCTTACGTAAACACTTTATAAATGAAGCCCAAACAGCTTCTGCTTTGGACCATCCTAACATTTGTGCAATTCATGAAATCTGTGAGAAAGATGACGGACAATTATTTATTTCCATGGCATATTATGAAGGAGAAACTCTAAAAGACAAAATTACCAAGGGACCGATAGAAATCGATGAAGCAATAGATATTGTTCTCCAGTTATCTGAAGGATTAAGGAACGCACATATAACCGGTATTATCCATTTGGATATAAAACCGGCAAACATATTTATTACAAGAGATGGAATAGTAAAGATATTAGATTTTGGATTGGCTAAAGCCAAAGATCAAACAAAGTTGATCAATATTGAATCTACTGGTGGTACGATAAATTATATGTCACCTGAACAAGCCAGAGGTGGGAAAGTTGATCACCGAACAGATATTTGGGCGATTGGAGCGATCCTGTACGAAATGATAACAGGAAAGCAGCCATTTAAGGGAGACTATGATCAGGTGATATTATTTCTAATTATGAATCAACACCCTAAACCAATTACTGAAATGCGTTTAGGTGTGTCGACGGAACTTGAGCAAATCGTTAGTAAAGCACTTGCAAAGTATCCCGATGAGCGATATCAGAATGTTGATGAGCTATTAGATGACTTAAGAAGAGAGCAAAAGGATTTAAATGACACTGGGACAAAATACATCAGTGCAAAATGGATTAGTAGTAAAATTAAAAGTCTGCAGAATAGAAATATTTATGGAGCTGTCATCCTTGTAACGATTGCTATAATAATTGCTGCCATTTTCTTTATTTATAAACCATATAAGGAGAAGAAAACACAAAGTACAATCTCCAAAATAACCGGAAATTCTCTTGCAGTAATGTATTTCGAAAATATTACCGACCCTGAAGACAAAGATCATACAGGAGAAATGTTGACCAATTTATTAATTACTTCTCTTTCACAAGTTAAAGAACTAAAAGTTATCAGTAGAGAAAGATTAATGGATATTCAAAAGGAGATGGGACCTGGTGATTCTAAAGCATTATTACCAAATCTCGCTGGTCAGATTGCGAAAAATGCAGGTGTATCTACAATGTTGATAGGAAGTATACTACAAGAAAAACCCTTGCTTTCAGTAACTATAAGCGTAATTGATGTACAATCGGGGAGAATAATTAGTTCGCAGAAAGTGTCAAATTTTCCGAAAAATAAAATCTTTACTTTAGTTGATAGCCTTACATACCTACTGAGTAATGATTTCCCGGTTATTTCAGATTCAAAATCAGAAATAAAGAATGTAGCTAAAGTAACCACAAACTCCCTGGAAGCATATCGGGCATATGTTGAAGGTCTTACTTTTTATAACTGGAGATATTATAATGAGGCAAAAGCTGCCTTTGAAAGGGCAGTTGAACTCGATAACAATTTTGCGATGGCATATTTTTATTTATCACTTTTCCAACAAAACGATGGGGAAGTATTGTTATCTTGGAAATCGTTTCAAAAAGCCGTGGAATTAACCGATAATGTAACTGAATGTGAAAGACTTCAAATTATTGCGAGAAATTATGCAAAGCTGAATAAACCTGATAAGGCGATTGAGATTTTCAATCAGGTAATAGAGAGAGATCCACATGAACGTTACCCTTACTCGTATCTTTATCTACTATATACATATGATTTTCTTAAACCCGAAAAAGCTATAGAAATATGCCGTCTCGCCTTTAATAACAATCCTTCATTCAAAAGGTTCTGGAACGCATTGGCATATTCATTTACTTTTCTTAACAAAAGGGATGAAGCATTTGATGCAATAAATAATTATATAAATTTAGCACCTTCCGAACCCAACCCTTATGATTCAAAAGGAGATTTATATGTATGGTTTATGAATTATGATTCAAGCATAGTAGAATATCAAAAAGCGATAGAACTTCACAAGGATTACTTTTCTTCAACCGATCTCGGCTACTATTATTTACTCAGGCAGAATTATAAAGATGCATTGCAGTACTTTAATATGTCAGGGTATCAAATGCCGGTAATAGAAATTCATCATGGTCAAATCACAATTGCTCAAAATGAATTGTCAGGACTTATGAAATCCAAAATTTCTCGGATAAATCTATTAATGGTTTTAACACAAATGATACATCTTTCCTACGAAACAAGGCAATATTCAGAAATGTTGCAGTTAGCTAACGATTTATCAAAAGAATTAAAGAAAGATCCCGGAGAAAAGATCTACGGACGAAATTATATTGTCTGGGCATTGGTAAAACAAGGGAGGTATTCAGAGGCTCAAAAATTGTTAGATTCAATTCGAATTGATATAGCAGGAACAACCCCACGCTTACAATTTAAAACAGACTATTTATCCGCCGTTATTTTATTCGAGGAAGGTAATAATGAATTGGCTTTAAAACAATTTAAGAAAGCCTTTGATATTCTTCCTCCAAATCACGAACCGAATTTCTTTTATTCCGTATGCTTACTCAAATCCGGACAACTCTCTGAAGCTGTCAGTGAATTTCAGCGCCTTATATACTGGCCTGCTAATGTTTCTAATTACTTAGTCGGTGATATATTAGGAGTTATTGGATATTGGCCGATACAAGCTGTAAAAGCGCATTACTGGTTGGGTGTTGCATATGAACAACAAAATAAAAAAGAGGAAGCAATTAGAGAATACGATAAATTTTTGGATATCTGGAAAGATACGGACTTTACATCTCCGGAATTAACCGATGCAAAAACACGTGTTGTAAAATTAAAGAGAATAACAAAGGAACAGGTGAGATAGGAATATGATTATTGAAATGTTATCAAATTATGAAATTTTGGATACTCCTTACGAAAGAGTAATGGGTGAGAATTACAAGGCCAAGAATATTAAAGTATATAGTCTTTTCCAAAAATTTCTTCACTCTTCCCAATATGATGAGGATGCTTAATATATGCATAGAAAAGATAAAAGAATAAGGGAACTTGAAGCAGAGATATTGAGATTAAAAAGCTCTGTTGAGGAGTTGAAGGTATTGAATGAAATAGCTGTAACATCGGGTAAAGCAACCGATATAGATCAAATTTTGCATTTAATTGTACAAAGATCGATCAGTGCTATTGATGCGGAACAGGGATCTATACTTTTAACTACAAAAAACAAAGACGAGCCTTTGATGACATTTGTACGTCAGGATGATACGAGCAGCATAAAACATGATTATCATATCGGAACAAATATTACAGGATGGGTTTTGCATAACAGGAAACCATTGTTAATCGAGAACCTTTCCGAAGATAGAAGATTTAAACCAACTGAAAAAGAAAAAAAGGATATACATTCCGTCCTTTGTGTACCCATATGGTTTGAAGGTGAAATCATTGGGGTAATGATGCTTATAAATAAAAAGAATAAAAAGTATTTTTCATCTAATGACCTGACTCTTTTTTCAATTATATCAGTCCAGACGGGACAGTTAATCAAGAACCTGGAATTACAGAAGGAGACATTTCAGGAAAGAAAAGAAACTGAGAAACTGCAGGAACTGGATAAGATTAAAACGAATTTTTTTACGAATATTTCTCACGAATTCAGAACCCCTCTTACACTGATTTTTGGTCCCGCAAAAGATATATCATAGAAAAATTTAATCCAACTGAAGAAACTCTGAATGTTTATATAGATGAAGATAAAATTGAAAAGATAACAGACAACCTATTATCCAATGCTTTCAAATTTACTCCTGCAGGTGGGATAATTGAATTAAAAATCAGCAAGAATGATGGGTATGTTAATATCAGCATCCAGGATACCGGAATTGGTATTCCGAAAGAGAAAATTTCAAAAATATTTGATCGTTTCTATCAGGTTGACATTACTCATAAAAGAGAACATGAAGGTATAGGAATAGGGTTGGCTTTATCAAAAGAACTAATTGAATTGCATAAGGGAAGGATAAAGGTTGAAAGTACAGAAGGAAAAGGGACAACGATAATGATCAGTATACCATTAGGGAAAATGCACTTAAAGTCGGAAGAGATTTGTAAATACGTTAAGGCTGAGAAAACAGTTGCTGATTGTGTTCCGGAATCACTACTCTTTGATGAAACTGAGAATGAGAAGATTAATACTAATTTAATTATTGAAACTGAGAAACCGGTGATATTGCTGGTGGAAGACAACTCCGATGTTCGATGCTACATCAAAGAAAATATGGAAAATGAGTACACGATTCTGGAAGCAGTCAATGGGGAAGAAGGATTAAAAAAATCAATAGAACAAATACCTTGTCTTATAATAAGTGATATTATGATGCCAAAGATGGATGGCTTTGAATTATGTGAAAAATTGAAAACAGATGAAAGAACAAGTCATATTCCTGTAATACTATTAACTGCAAAAGCTACAAACAGGGATAAGATAACAGGATATGAAACCGGGGCAGATGATTACATTGTGAAACCTTTTGATGTAATTACACTGCATGTGAGGATCAGGAACTTAATTGAACAGAGAAAAAAGCTCCGCCAGCATTTTCTGCAGGAAGGATTATTTAATTTAGATAACAAGAATATAACATCGATAGACAGAAAATTCTTAGAAAAAGCAGTTAAGATAATAAACGAACATTTATCAGATATAACATTTGGTGTTGAATCATTTGCAAGTGAATTATCTATTGGGAGAACTACGTTATATAAAAAGCTAATTGCAATAGTTGGGGAACCACCGGGTGACTTCATTAAAAGGATAAGACTTAGTAAAGCACACACCCTGCTCAATCGTAAAGCCGGAAATATTTCTGAGATAGCATTAGAAGTTGGGTTTAATAATCCGGCTTATTTTTCCGAATGCTTTAAGAAACAATTCGGTATCACACCCTTCAAATATCAAAGCAATCTTACCAATCATTAATATTTAGCAAATTAAAAAATCAACCAAGTGAACGAGATTGGTTAATTTCTGAACGAGATTGGTAGATATTTTCCCTCCTAAAACTTACCATTTATTACAGTTATAAAATATAATTCGTGGATTAAAACCCTGAGGATTTTTTACCGAAATGCAAAAGAATAAAGTCACTTTAAGAAATGAATTCGTTCCGTCAGAGTTTTTCTTAAGCCAGAATTATCCCAATCCATTTAAAGATAAAACGACAATAAAATATTGTTTGTCTGAGAAGACGAAAGTAGAACTGTCACTATTTAATTCCAATGGTGAAAAGGTAAAAGAATTGTTTAACAATGTTCAGAATGCGGGTACTTATGAAACAGTATTAGATAGCCAGGATTATCCTGCAGGAGACTAATACTATCGTCTTAAAGTGACAGATCTCAAATCTGATAATCGACGGCTTTTTGTTGAAACAAAAAAGATGGTTTTACAAAGATAAAAAATATGTTCCTGGTATAATTAAAACCGGGAGAAATTATCAATTATTAATCATAGGAGGATACTATGAAACACTTAATTCTCATTTTTCTGTTTTTCGGAATAGCCACATTATACATTGGCTGTTCAGATAGCACTCCATCAGGGCCGAACTTAAACCAAAATGATCAGGTGACTGCCACACTTGATAAAAAACCAGCAGCTCATCTTGTTGGAGACCTGGAGTTATGGTGGTCGCCAGGATGGGTAGGTACAGTAACTTTTGAAGATGGTAGTGTCTATGGAATAAAATTTAACCATCTCGGTGGTGATTGGCCAGAGATTGGACAAGCTTATCATTTTTTTGAAGAATACATAATCTATGATCTTGCGGATGAAACAAATGTGCTTATGAAGGGACCAGACGAGGGAGTTGGATCAATCCGTAAATATCCAGAACCAATTAAATATGTTATAAATGGAAAAGTAAGTGAAGCATACGGAGTATTTGTGGATCAGCTTGGTCGTAATTTACATATCAACGGAGTTATAAATTGGGATGTAGCAACTGGGGCTCCGCTAACTGCTCCAGGTACACTTCGGATAAACTAAGATCAGTTGGCTATGACTAACAGGTGCTAAATATCTTACACTATCAGGAAACACCCAGCTATCCACATATGAGCGGATGCTGGGTGTTGTTAAATAAAGTTTAACAGTATAGGAAATTATATATCAGATAATTATGAAAAAAGTTTACCTAAACGAAACAATGATAATGCGACTGAGAATTTCAGACTGAGAAACCAGAGTCTGATTCTTTAGCTCAGAACCACCAAAATCAATTTAATCCAAATACCAAAATAAGGTATCAGGTTTCAAGCACAAGTTTAGTTTCTCTTCAGATTTATAACGCACTTGGAGAATTTGTAATAACTCTTGTAAATGAAGATAAACCAGCTGGAAATTATAAAATTGAGTTTAATGCCACAGATTTATCGAGCGAAACTTATTTCTATAGACTTCAAGCAGGAGACTATGTTGAGGCTAAAAAGATGGTACTGATGAAATAGGTAATTAACGTTAATAAATGAACTCTCCCTATATCCCTCTCCCCTTGAAAAATCTGTCTTTCTTAGGCTGCCATAAACAAATCAAAAAAATCATATCGATTTGAAAATGCGATGTTCATAAAATCTTCATACTTGAATCCTAAAATTGTCAGTGAGATTAAAAAAAGTAATTAAAAACTTTTAGAAAATAACTTTGGAGGTGATTTATGGCTACAAAATTCAAATTGCTTATTGTTATTGCTTTTATTTTAACATCAGTAAGTATTTCAAATACAAATAATAAAATCGATGACTTAGCCCAATATTACTCGGAGCTTCTATCCTACAATCTTAATCATATTATAGAATTAGTAGAAAGTCTGGATAAGCTTTCCAATGAGTCGAGTATTGATAAAGAAAATCTGGAATCCAGATTAAATTCTCTGACTACTGAAATCAATTTTGCTAACGGTAATATTTCTAATATGATTAAATATATACCGGAAAAAAATTTAGAGAGAATACAAAAATATTTGGATAATATTGATACGCATTTGGCTCAAGTTTATGTTGATATTAAAACCCTTCGTAAGAAACTAAACACAAATGAACAAGTTAACATTCCCAGGCTTGCATCAGATATTACTAATCATATAAAACAGGCAGAAAATGAAGATCATTTAGAAATTAAAAAGATACAAAATTATACGAGTGATCATTTACGGGAATCATCAAAAAATGAGAGGTGAAAAAATGAAAAAGATATTTTTTAATAATGCTAGAAAATATGCAGCCATGATATTGATCGCCGGAATAACTTCAATTATTACTGTAGTTGCATATTCACACGGTAAATCTCAGTCAGAAAATGAGATTAATTTTAAATCTTCATTGATTGACTACCAGGACACAACATATTTAAACGAAGGGAGAACGCTGCTAGAACAGTTTAGCGTTGCCTTTGAATTTTCATCAGCAAAAGTGAGTCCCTCTGTAGTACCAATTTTTGCTGAGCAAACAATGACAGTTGAAAATCCATTTGGATCTCCCTCCGATCCATTTAGACAATTTTTTGGTGACGATTTCTTTAAAAGATTTTTCGGATCCCCAAGTCAGAAACAAAAAGTTAGTAGTCTTGGTTCAGGTGTCATTGTAACTGATGACGGTTATATTTTAACAAATAATCATGTTGTAGATAGTGCGGATAAGTTAACGGTGATATTAAGTGATAAGAAAAAATATGATGCTAAAATAATTGGTAGGGATCCACAAACTGATGTTGCAGTAATTAAAATTGATGCTGAAAATTTGCCAGCTGCAACTCTCGGGAATTCTGATAATGTAAAAATCGGGCAATGGGTGATAGCGGTAGGAAATCCTTTTCAATTAATGCACACGGTTACAGCGGGAATCATTAGTGCTAAAGGTAGATCATCTGTCGGACTGGCAACTTATGAAGATTTTATGCAGACAGATGCAGCTATAAATCCTGGCAATAGTGGAGGAGCTTTAGCAGATTTAGATGGAAGAGTGGTCGGAATAAATACGGCTATCAGCAGTCCCTCCGGGGGGAATGTCGGGATTGGTTTTGCGATACCGATAAATATGGCAAAACACGTAATGGAGTCTCTCATTAAAAATGGTTCAGTATCACGCGGCTATCTTGGGGTGGTACCTCAGGATATAACAAATGATCTGGCAAAAGCAATGAATCTTGAAGTAACAAACGGTGCACTTGTCGGAGATGTATTTAAAGATGGACCAGCTGAAAAAGCTGGTATCAAAAGAGGAGATATCATTATCTCGTTCAATGATGTTAAAATTGAAAATAGTACACATTTAAGAAATTTGGTTGCTGATCTGAATCCGGGAACCGAGGTCCCTGTAGTTGTACTCAGAAATAATAAGAAAGTTGAATTAAATGTCACATTGGGAATCCGTCCGGACAGCACCCCGGTCATTTCGAGTAATAAACCTGAAGAATCTTCTTCAAGTGAAAAACTGGGAATAACAGTAGAAAAATTAACTCCCGATTTTGCTGCCCAATTGGGCTATGAAGGAAGTGATGGCGTTGTAGTTACAAATGTTGAATTCAACAGTCCCGCTTATACTGCAGGATTAAAGAAGGGTGATATTATATTAGAGGTAAATGGAACTGTAGTCAATACAACTCAAAGTTTTGAAAAGGCCGTTTCAAAATTGGAAAAAGGAAATTCACTTGCATTGCTGGTTGCAAGGGATAAAACCACTTTTTATGTTGCTATTGAACTATAAATGAATCGTTGCTCAACGCATAAGCATTTGTTTGAATTAATAAACAGACCGGTTGAGAGGTGACTTTCGCCGGTCCGGTTTATTTTTTGTTATTTTTTAGAGTTATTTTTTGACTAAAGTATAAAAGTTAGTGTGTAATCATCTGTTAGATTATGCGAATATTAATAATAGAAGACGAAGAATCCCTGGCAACATATATTTCTGATATTTTGATCAAGGAGGGATATGTAACGGATATTGCCCAGGATGGTGAATTGGGTTTGAGAAAGGGATTGAGTGAAGAGTTTAATTTAATGATTCTTGATATTTTATTGCCAAAATTAAATGGATATGAAGTATTGAGAGAACTGAGAAGACAAAAAATTAAAACGCCGGTTCTTATTCTAACCATAAAAAATAGTGTCGATAATCGCGTTGAGGGTCTTGATTCAGGAGCTGATGATTTCTTGATTAAACCATTTGCAGTACCAGAATTACTCGCAAGGATTCGAACATTATTAAGAAGAAATAGTGAAGATAAAAGTACTACATTAATAGCAGGGGATCTTACACTAAATACTACAAAACGGGAAGCTTTCATTAAAAAGAATTTATTAAACCTAACTCAAAAAGAATATTCAATTTTAGAGCTGCTGCTCTACAATAAGAACAGAGTTCTTTCAAGGCTTGCCATAGCGGAATATGTTTGGGGAGATAATTTTGACCTATTCACTATGACAAACTTTGTTGACGTACATATAAAGAATATACGTAAAAAAATGTCTGAATTTTCAGATGAGAAAATAATAAAAACAGTAAGGGGAATTGGTTTTATGGTTGAGGAACTTGAATGAAAATCCGCACAAGACTTGTGCTTTGGTATTTCTTCACTTCTCTTATTTTACTGCTAATCTTCAGTTTTGGTACTTATTTAGGGATGCGTCACTTATTGTTAAATTCACTTGATGCAGAACTCATTGAGAAAAAGGATGAAATTGCCGGGAGTTACAATTCAGTTACAGACTCGTTCGCAGTATTAAATCATCCCTATTTCATCCAAACCGAATTATCTAATTTTTATTTGATTTTATATAATAATTCTGATCAAGTGCTCCTTAAATCAAAAATTGTAGAATTAGCAAATATCAATCTGCCCACCTTTAGAAGTGATACCAGTTACACTACAACTGCAATAATCAATAAAAAATCAACTCGTATCAATGATAGAATTATTGAGGCAAAATTCAGAATTATAGGAAACAGAATTTTAAATAATGGTAATGTTGTAGGATATCTTGTAATTGGCCAATCCTTTGAAAAATTATACGAGGCTATGGACAAGTTACTTATAGCGTTGCTATTTGGTGTGGGATTGGCAATACTAATAATTATTTCTTTGTCTTATTTTCTTACCAATAGATCTTTGCGACCAATTGATAATCTTGTTGGTCAGGCTCAGCAGATAAGTTATCAAAATTTAAGTGAGAGATTAGATGTTCAGAATCCGGCAGATGAAATTGGAAGACTCACAAATGTATTAAATGATTTATTAAGACGGTTACAGGAAGCTTTTAATAAAGAGCAGGAATTTATGGCAGATGCTGCCCATGAATTA